>NZ_CP162602.1:600000-874895 GCF_040957575.1 Vibrio sp. HB236076 | reverse complement strand
AGTGATTCCTTAGTCGGTTGATGGGTAGTGTTTTTCAAGATTTTTCTCTTCTCGCCAAGCGCGATACAGAGTCAGTAACGATGGCGGGGTATGACCGCGTAGTTTTTGTTGATAGCCAATTTCATACAGCATTCGATATTGCTTAAGTAGAGTGGCAAAAATGTGTCGCATAGGGGTTTTACTGTCCCACATATGCGCGGATTCGCTGCTGGCGCCATTCATTTCGATAATTTGAAACGCTTTTCCTTGCATCAAGCTGTCGATATCTTTGAATTTAACGTCCATACGCCCAAAGTAAAAACCGTCGACATCGTGGAAAATCTCGTCAAATTGTTCGGTTAAGGCTTGTGTGATGTAGCGATTGCCGTCTTTAAAAATACAGCCGCGGCTGTGACTGCCCGCAAACGCCAGTCGATAACTCATGTCTTCGGGGACCACCCAATTGAGCTTTTCATGGTGTCGATGTTTGTATAGATGAGTGAGTTGACCGGCGCGGGGGTCGTTGTCGATCAACTGCTCCAAAGTATGCACGCCGTCGCCTTTGACATGGGGGGCGTATTTCAAGCCCAAAGAGATAATTTCTCCTTTCTCTTGCCCAGGGTAGCGGACGTAAAATACCCCGACTTCGGCATCGTATATGGATTTTTGTTGCAACAGGTAATCGGCGCCAACCGGAAACGCCTCGATATAGCGTTTGAGTTGCTGTTCGTTTTTTATCAATTTAACGCCGACGCCGCGACAGCCTTTATCGGGTTTCGCAACCAGAGGAAAGCTCAAATTGGCATCGTCCATGGCGTGCTTTGCATCCGAATACTGCAGCGCGATGGCATCGTTGTTTTTGCGCAAACAGGTAAAAGGCAAAATCCATGGTTTGGCCTTTTCGCCCGCAAGGTTGAGAATGTCTTTTTTAGACTCGCCAACCATGCCAGATAACCAGACGGATGGATTGGCAATTAGGGGCAACCCGATACTGCGGTATTTCACACTGTGCCAAAGGCTCTGGATCACGACGGGAGTGTAAAAAAACCACGCGGGCCAAAACTCATGTCGCGAAATGGCAGGGCCAGAATCGTCCAACGGCGGCATGCCAGAGACCGCTTCGGTGTGCTGTTTAAACGACACCACGTTATCTCGCTGAGGTACGTGTTGGTCTGAGTCTTGTTGTTGTAATCCGTTCAAGAGTAATTTCCTCAATTAAGATGACGCAAGCGCCAAGTTTTTAGACATGGTTCGATTGAGTTGCCACAACAAAACCAACCCCAGAGGTAAGAGTGCCCATTTAAGCGGACTGTCTTGCCAAAAACTCAATGCCCCAAAGTGAAACACTAAGGTGAAAATCAACAGGGTCCATATTGCCGTCGCCAGTAAAACGGCCGCGCAAAAACGGGTAAAAGACACGCGATAAAAGCCGCTTAGGCTATAGCCAAGGGTACGCAGACCGGGAATAAAGCGAATAATGAAAATATTGGTAAACACTTTTTGCTGCAAAGCGCGTTTGATTGATTTAAGACGCCTGCGCTTTAATAACCAATACCGCAAACGGCGAGATTTGGTTGCCCACCACCCCAAGCCATACAGGGCGATATCGCCTGTGGCAACGCCGATAAATACCGCGATTAAGGCATAACTCGATGAGATACTTTGATCAGCAGCGAGTAAGGCCGCAGTAAAAATGGCGACATCTTCTAACAGATAGGTCAATAAAATGAGACTTAGCATTATTCCTACTGCGCCCCATGATTGGGGAGTGGTGATCAGCTCATCAAACAACATGGCGTTTCTCAATTGCGATTCGATAACAGAGTAGACCCAGAGAGGAAATATTTTCTTTCACTTAAATGACAATTTTTCATCATGAATATGAAATTGAGAGCTATGGCACAAGTTAACAGAAACTTAAACTTAGACTGTTCAATCTCTGTCCTTGTTTTAACAATGGCGGTGCAATTTTTGGCACACTAAACACTCATCAGATATGACCTGGAGGTTTCTATGGGGATCACACACCGTGCCATGCCACAAATAGGGTTAGGAACTTATCGCCTTGAAGGGCAGAGCGCATACCAAACAGTATTGACGGCAATCGAGCTTGGGTTCCGCCATATTGATACCGCTCAGTTTTACGGCAATGAAAGAGAAGTTGGCCAAGCGGTCAAAGACAGCGGCGTCTCTCGCAGTGAGTTGTTTATTACCACTAAGGTGTGGTGGGACAAATTGCGACCTAACGATTTTATTCGCAGCGTCGAGAGCAGTTTAATGCGCTTGGGCCTAGATTATGTCGACTTGTTATTAGTTCACTGGCCGTCGCCGAACAATCAAGTGCCAATGGCAGAGTACTTAGCGGCGTTAAAACAAGCGAAGTTGAAAGGCTTTACTTTGGAAATTGGCGTTTCGAACTTCACGATTGCTCAATTAAAGCAAGCGCAAGCGATTCTTGCGCCAGAAGTGCTCTACACCAACCAAGTCGAAGTGCACCCTTATCACGGCAATCACATGCTGATCGAGTATTGTCATCAACACCAAATCCACGTGACCGGGTACATGCCTTTGGCTCGAGGTAAGGTGCTTGCCGAGCCAGTGATTGTCGATTTAGCCAAAAAGTATCAGCGTACAGAAAGTCAAATTGTCATTGCTTGGTGTTTGCTCAACGGGATCACCACGATACCGTCGTCGTCAAAACGCGCTCATCTTGCCGATAACTTAGCGGCGATGGATTTAGCGCTTAGCCCTGCCGACGTGGCGAAGATTAATGATCTCAACCGCAACCAAAAAATGACCAATCCTGATTTTTCTCCGGCGTGGGATAAGGACGTTTTGGAAAGTTTGGATGAGAGCTCGCAAATGGACTGTGCTTAGTCAGTAATCCAGCGTTAAAGACAAGATAATGAACAGCGATGCGGCACACGGTGAGTGCCGCTACACCGCGATTTATTCTTCGCTGCAGGTCTGCCTCTCAGGGCGTGATTTCATTTGAGCAAGTTTTTCTAAATCTGAACCGAAAAAATCGCCTTGACCTTCTGCCGTTTGTGCGATGACTTGCCTTGCCCAATTCGGTAATCCCTCGTTGAGACTATAAAAGACCCATTGCCCTTGACGACGGTCGCTGAGCAAGCCACATTGACGCAGCTGTGCAAGGTGGCGAGAAATTTTCGGCTGCGACATTTGCATCGCTTCAACCAACTCACAAACACACAATTCTTGCTGTGAATGAATTAATAACATACAGCGAAGACGAGTATCATCGGCCAAACACTTATAAAATAAAACCGGATCCATGACTACTCCAGGTAACAAGACAATCAATACAGAAATCGAGCCGTGTATAATAGGATGACTGCTCATCAACAACAAGCCACTTAAATCCTTATCGACTGAAATTAAATAAATTTTTACTTAAAGTTAGCAAAAACTCACCATTTTGAGCGTTTTCATGCGAAACAAGGCGATTAACGTGTTGTTTATGTGAGTGGGTTAGCAATTTGCCTGGTGTCATTGTGATGTTGACGCTATTGGCGGAGCATCACCAAGCGCTTGGTACAAGGTTGCTTGCGTCTGATACTGGTTATATCGGTTTTCTAATAGGTCTGCTTCAACATCGCGACGGTCCTCTTGGGCGTCAAGCCAATCTATCAGGCTGGCTGAGCCGTATTGATAGCGACTTTGATAGATGGTTTCGGCGGCGAGGGCGGCTTGATACTGAGTGGTTAAGTAAGTGTACTGTTCTTGATACTGCTGACGTGCTGACAAGGCGTTTTCGACATCTTGAAAGGCGCTATACAGTGTTTGGCGATAGTCAATGATGGCAGACTTTACGTTGATATCAGCAATCTGCTCTTGAATTTTCATTTCATTCCACTGCAAAAACGGCAAGGTTAACCCCGCGCCTAACGTGCCAATCGGGTTGCGCAGTAAGTCTTCAAGCGCTGAAGAGGACGTGCCAAGCGTGCTGGTGAGGGTCAAACTCGGAAAATAACTCGCTTCGGTGGCTTGTTGTGAGGCAATTTTTGATCTGAGCGTAGCGAGAGCGGAACGGACATCGGGTCTGCGTTGCAAAAGTTCAGCGGGAATGCCGGCATCAATTTCGGGTAACGGGCCTTGCGGCAAGCGCGAAATGGCGGTCATGTCAGGGTTCGGCGCTTGGTTAAATAGTAGGGCAAGGGCGTTTTTCGCTTCGGTAAGGTCTTGCTGATCTGAAGTTTGTGAAGCTTGTAACGACGCCAATGTCCGCCGCGCTTCAATCACATCGAGTTGCGATACCGAGCCGTATTGATATTGTTTTTCAGTAAGTTCTAATGTGGTTTGCGCTGCTTGAATGTTTTGCTCGTTTAAGGAAACCAATTCACTTAAATACCCCACTTGCCAATACAGCGTGGCTGTGGTGGCAATCAAGCTTTGGGCAATGCTTTCTCGGTTTTCTTCGCTGGCTTTGGCTGCCCAGACGTAGGCATCGGTATCGGCGGATAATTTGCCCCAAAGGTCAACTTCATAGCTCACGGATAACGACGTCGAAAAACTGTCTGTAGTGGTGCCAGTTGACAGGTTTTTTTGTTTGCTGGCTGTGGTGCTAGACGCAAGTTGTGGGTTGAGATCATCTTCGGCGAGCCCCGCTTCTAAACGCGCTTTTTGCAGTGCTAAGGTCGCGCTGGCCAAGTCATTATTGCTCTTTAATACCCGTTCAACGAGGCGATTGAGCTCAGGGTCTTGGAACGTTTGCCACCAAGGCGTATTGTCTGCGGTGATCGGCAGGGCATGTGACCAGTTTTGAGGGACTTGCGCTTTTGGCGCTTTAAATGACTCGTCTGAAGTGCTCGTACAACCCCATAAGGCCAACAAACAAAAAGAAATCACGCTACCGCGTAGGGTTTGAAAAGGTTTCATAGATTAATCTCTGGCTAAGGCATCAACAGGGTCGAGTTTGGCGGCATTTTTGGCGGGTAAAAAGCCAAATAAAACCCCAATCAGTGTTGAACAAACAAAGGCGGCAATGATGGAACTGGTGGAGTAAATGAGCGTGAAATGAGACCCAAAGGCAGAAAATGCCAAGCCAATCAAGTAAGACAGCAATACCCCCAGTAATCCACCGATCAAACACACCAACACGGCTTCGATGAGAAATTGACGTAATATATCACCCTGCCGAGCGCCAACGGCCATTCTCACCCCGATCTCTTTG
Organism: Vibrio sp. HB236076; assembly: GCF_040957575.1. Taxonomy (NCBI): domain Bacteria; kingdom Pseudomonadati; phylum Pseudomonadota; class Gammaproteobacteria; order Vibrionales; family Vibrionaceae; genus Vibrio; species Vibrio sp. HB236076. The sequence continues at coordinate 869,722 of NZ_CP162602.1, read as the reverse complement.
GTGCGTTCAGTGACGGAAACAAGCATAATGTTCATGACCCCAATCCCTCCAACAATCAATGAAATCACCGCAATAGCCGAGATCAGTAAGGTCATGGTAGAGGTGGTTTTTTCAATATTTTGCCTGATGGTATCGGTATTGATGGTGAAAAAATCTTGTTTGCCATGGCGCATGGTTAACAAACTGATGATCCCTTGCTCTGCGGCATTACTCGGTGCGTCATCGGCAATGCGTAAACTGATGGAGTCAAGGTAGTGTTGACCAACCATACGGCCAGACACCGTTGAGTAGGGCAGCCAGATTTTTAGCGCATCGTCATTGCCAAACGCGCTTTCTTTTTTCTTGGTTACGCCAATGATTCTAACGGGTAGCGTACCCACAAAGATCACTTCGCCAATTGGGCTGGCATTAGGAAACATTTCGTTTAAGGTATTATTGTCAATCACCGCGTTTTGTACCAAGTTTTGCTCGTCTTGCTGATCCCAGTATTGCCCTTGTGATAACTGGTAACCTTTGACGCGAAAGTAATCTTTACCCACGCCTGAGACCGTCGCAGTGACCGCCTGGTTTTCATAGCGGACCGTGACACTGGTATTGAGGCTTGGGGTGACACTATCAACATAAGATAAATGAGTCAGTGCCTGGGCATCAGAAGCGGTGAGCGTTCTCACTCGACCTGACCGGCGGTCGCCAAAGCCAGTACCGGGCCGGATATCAATGGTATTGGTTCCCAATGACGCAATGTTTTGTAATATAGATTGTTGTGATCCTGTCCCTAGTGCCACGACGGAAACGACCGATGCGATGCCAATAATAATGCCCAGCATGGTCAAAAATGTCCGTAATTTGTGACTGGCCATGGATAAGATTGCCATTTTGAACGCTTCACGCAGTGATTCCATCGCCAAACTGACGGCACTTTTTGAGGTCGCTATGGGCTTTTCTAGTGACTGTTTTTTATCGGAATCGTCGTTATTCTGCCGATTTTGGGTATCGCGAATGATTTCCCCGTCTTTAATTTCAATCACCCTATCGGCAAACTGGGCTACATCCATATCGTGAGTAACTAAAATAATCGTATGGCCGGCATGATGGAGCTCTTGTAACAAGGCCATCATTTCTTGGCCACTGTGACTGTCCAAAGCCCCTGTGGGTTCATCGGCAAGAATGACATCACCGCCGTTCATTAAGGCTCGAGCGACGCTCACTCTTTGTTGCTGACCCCCACTGAGCTCACTGGGTTTGTGATCAAGGCGGCTTTCTAGGCCTAAACGGGTTAGGAGAGATTCCGCTCTTTGCTGACGCTCACTTTTGTCTTTGCCTGCGTAGATAGCCGGCACTTCGACATTGCCAATGGCATCGAGATCGCTCAACAAATGATAGCGCTGAAAGATAAAACCAAAATATTCCCGGCGCAGTGCGGCTAATTGATCAGGGCTCATGGATTTGGTTGACTGTCCATTAATCCAATAGTCGCCTTCACTGGGCCGGTCTAAGCAGCCAAGAATATTCATCAATGTTGACTTACCTGAGCCAGAAGCGCCGACAATCGCCACCATTTCACCACGCTCTACCATTAGGTCAACCGAGTTGAGGACAGTCAAGGATTGATCACCTGCTGCGAAGTGACGCGACAACCCTTTCACTTGTAATAGTGGATGACTCATCAATTAAAACCTCATTGGTGGGCCAGAGCGACGTCCAGACTGGCTTGCATTTTGTGAAGGTGCACCCAAGATAACGCGATCCCCTTCGTTTAACCCTTCTAAGATCTGTGCTTGTATTTTATTGTTAATGCCTACTTTGACCGGCTTGTTGACTAGCTGACCATCTTCAAGGATAGGCACATTATAACGTCCAGGCCTTTTACCAGGTTTCAGTACTTGAGCGGGCACCAGTAACGTGTGTTCGGCCTTCTCAAGGACAATAGAGACTTGCGCTGTCATACCGATACGGAGTTGTTGGTCTGGGTTATCGACATCAAATAACCCATTGTAATAAATCGCATCATCATCGCTTGAGGTCAGATCGCTGTCATCGCCATCCATCAACGTAGGACCCGGTTCAATGGCGCGCACTGTGGTGTGAAAGGGGTGCTGAGATTGACCGAGAATGGTGAAGTACACCGCTTGGCCGGGTTTGACATTAATGACATCGGCTTCTGAAATTTCCGCTTTGATGGTCATTTGGTCTAGATTGGCAAGCTCGACAATGGTCGGGGTACTTTGACTGGCATTGACGGTTTGGCCTTCAGATACACTGGTGTAAACCACCGTGCCATCCATGGTGGCGGTAATGGTGGTGTAGCTAAGATCGAGTTTGGCGCTGTCGACGCTGATCACCGCTTGCTTTCTTTCCGCCAATAATTGTTGATATTCAGCCTGATAGACCTGATATGTCGCCTTGGCCGACTCGAAGTCGGCTTGTGAACTGGCCTTGTCTTTTAACATTCGAGTCTGACGTTCAAATTCGAGTTTTGCCTGTTCGATTTGCGCTTTTTTGGCGTTAAGTTGTGCATCAATACTCTGCAATGAGGCTTGAGCTTCTTTTAAGGTGTTGCGCTGGGTTAAATCATCGATTTGAGCGATTAAATCGCCTTTTTTTACCTTTTGACCTAGCGATACGGCGAGCGTTTTGATCTGGCCAGACACTTGTGAACCCACTGAAACGAGTTTAGAGGCGTGGATCATCCCATTGGCGAGGACCGTTTGTTCAATTGAGCCGTAACGAACGGGCTCGGTCACGTATTCTGGAGCTGGGGTAGGGCGCCAATAAAAATAAACCGTGCCACCGATGAGCGCGATAAAGACGATAATAAATAGAAGGTACTTGGATTGTTTTTTCATAAGTGTCTACGGCATATCGCCATGTAACTGGAGGACCAAAAAGAAAAGTATCGGTCAATTATAACGAAAAAAACCGTAAATCAACGTATTAGCTGTGTAAATCTAATGTAAAGCCACGGGAGTCTCAAATACTTGCACTGATGCTAAGCTCAGAGTATGTTCCTTTGAGCACTTTAAATTGGCGGCTCGATAGCGTTATGACAACCAAAGCATTGGCGGATGTGGCCAAGATCCATATCAATCACATTAATCACTCGAATCAAAGTATCGATCAAGTGATCGTTGAAGAACCGCTACAAATTAGCTTGCAATGGCAGGAAGGGGATAAGGAAATCATCAAACCATGGCTTGTCACGATGCGAACGCCAGGTATGGATACTTATCTCATTCGCGGTTTGTTGATTAACCAAGGTGTGATTGATTCTCTTTGTTCTGTCCAAGTTATCCAAGATTATGACGATCACACTACCTGGTCTGCCAATCATCAATTGGTGATCTTCACGCCAGATACAGTGCCAAAACTCGCTCAGAGTTCACGCCATCAAGTCAGTCACTCCAGTTGTGGTATTTGCGGTATAAACACTTTAAAAGGATTACAGCTGACACTTTCGCCTTGTTTAGACACGGCTTCGCATTGGTTGAAACCAGAACGAGTCAAGCGACTTGTCAACGAGCTCAAAGAGCAACAAGTACTCTTTGCTGCCACGGGGGCCGTTCACGGCATCGGTTATTGGTCACAAGGTGATTGGCAATGCGTCATGGAAGATGTCGGACGCCATAATGCATTGGATAAAGTGACCGGGTATCTTCTTACTCACGAGCGGTGGCATCCCCAAGGGGTATTGGTATTGAGTGGGCGTGTCAGTTTTGAGCTGATGCAAAAAGCGTTGGTCACGGGCGTTTGTGTCATTATCGCTGTCGGTGCACCGTCGAGTCTAGCGATTCAAGTTGCCCAGCGTTTTGATCTCACGCTGATTGGGTTTACCCGCTCAGAGACGTTTAATGTTTACCATGCACCATGGCGTTTAAAACAGTAATTGATCGAGACAATAGAAAAATCAGGTGGACACTCATAAATTCATCAAGGGGACACTCATGTTTTTGTGAGCAGCTAACATCCACAATCACTCTTTTTTGTGGACACACAGAAAGTTTAATCACATCAAACTCAGCAGAACAGTTCAATAGCACTGTCCAAGTTCAATAGTACAGTCAAAAAGTAGGTGAGTATCTCTTCAAAGCATATTGAGACAGCTCACAAGCTCAAGCAACGGAAAAATGGACACTCAATTAATACCCTGAAAACATTTTATTCTCAACATTAAAAACTTTTAAAAAATCATTTTAAATAAGTATGTTAATTAATAATTTTATTTTCTATTTACCATGATGTGTGACAGTGGAAGATGACTGTCCTTATAAATTGTCCTTATAAATTGAGTTTTTGACATAAAACGATCATACGATCGCCTGCTCACTTTGATTGGGGGAATGACTTGGGTATGTGAGACAACGTTTAGGTCGCTGATGTGAGTTGGTACAATAAATCAGTAAGTGAGACAATAAACAGGGGTAGCGCTCTGCCCAGGCTAATTCATCGGTATTAAGTTATTGTTATCTAATGCGTACTTGCCTGACCCAGGCTCGCCGAGTGTGTTGTGCAAAGTATCTAAGCTCATTGATTCCACCTACTGCACAGGTGAAATGACGGCCAAATTGCGCTGATATAGTTAACCATTCGTCACTGTCGAGTTGAAGTTCTTGGAGTAAAGTACAAGGGCTAACAAGTAATGAGCCACATTTATCTGGTCGAATGGCGTGACCCAAAACGTCAACCATTTCAAAATAGTCAAGTAATGAAAATGCTAACCCTTTACACGGCTGTTTTGCTCTTTGATTGCCTAAAAACCCAAACAGTTTTGTTCGAGCCAGGCTTTGTACTTGCCCTCTCCCCGAATCTTGCTTGCAAGCATAACCGTGTAATCGTTCATAAATTGAGGTAAATTCGCTGTCCTCGAGTCGATTTACTAAGCCTGAATGTACCGGGTTTAAGTCTACATAAGCCATACAACTTAACAGCGCCCGCTCATCAAGTAGAGCTTGAGATTTAAAGCGTCCTTCCCAAAACCGTCCGGTACATTGGTCTTCTTTGTTGGCTTGGCGAGCAATGTACTCATTAAGGTTTTTCATAAACCATGAGATATCCATCAGTCTTTCTCGCCATTGATGAATTATTTTCTCCGCACAATCTATTTCAGGTTTTTCCGTCAATTCATTGTTTGAATATCGCTCTATCAAGGGCAAAGGACGATAAAGTTTGGTCCAACGTTGTATCACTTGATAATTAGACCAGCCTTTTGCTTTTTTTTCATCGACGTGAAGCACTAAATGATAATGATTAGACATAATGGCGTAGGCACAAATATCGATAGAGAATACTTGAGATAGTAGCCTGATTCTCTCTATTAGCCATATTTTACGATGATCGAAGCACTGACCACTTTGCTGATCTTCGCCGCATAAATACGCTTTTCGGACGCAACGAGAGATACAGTGGTAATAAGGTGTGTCTTGCAGAGAAATCAGCGAAGAACGAGCTTGAGTCATGGCAGTATGTCCAGTCTGTTTTTATATACAGTAATAACATTAGACGCATTGTTGAAAACTGTCAAAGATGTCAATAGCATTTGGTAAGATTTAGATAATATTTTGTTGGTAAAAGAAATGGTTAACAGCCTAGTGATCATGACTGTCCCAATGATCACTTGTTCTCAGTTAAGTAATAATGAAGCCGTTTAAGGTGGTTTTACAGAAGGGGAAACTGCTCCGGGTGTGATACGGTTAATTTTGTGACTGTCCCACAGTATTTTTTCACCGTTTGATAGAGATTGTTGACTGTCCTATAGATATTGACTGTCCTGTAGATTGGGGAGTGTCGCTGCGGGTGATTGAGTAAATTCTCAGCCGCAACTCGCCTTTGAGTTGAAGCTAGGGCATAATGTCGAGGTTAAATCATAATAATTTTCATTTAGAAACTATATCATCATGACTCGTCCTTTTTTTACTTGGCTTATGCCTTTGGTAATGCTTTCAATTTTGATTCTTAGCTCTTTTGGCGTTCAGTCTTTTCCGGTTACCGTGCAAGATCAACAAGGTACTTTTACGTTAGATAGTCAGCCCAAACGCATTGTTGTTTTGGAATATTCTTTTGCTGGGGCTTTGGCATTGCTCGATATTACGCCGGTTGGTATTGCCGACGATAATGACCCTAATCGTTTAATACCTCAAGTTCGCCAGCACTTTGGGGCTTGGACTTCGGTAGGCAGTCGAGCACAACCAAGCCTGGAAGTGATCGCTGAATTGGCGCCAGACTTAATCATTGCTGATCCGAGTCGGCATGCTGCGATCAAAAAAGATTTAGAAAAAATAGCACCGACACTGATGTTGGCTTCGAGAAGAGAGACTTATCAAAATAACTTAGCGTCTGCTCAAATTATCGCTGACGTCGTTGGTCGTGGCCGTGTGATGAAAAAACGCCTGGCACTGCACCAGCAACGTATGGCGAGCTATCGACAACAGCTCAATGCGATGGGGATGAATGGTCAAACTGCGTTGTTTGGTTCAGCACTTGAGAACGTCTTTTCGGCGCACCCTAACATGTCTTATGCCGGTGGTGTCCTAAAGGCGCTTGGATTTCAAAATCCTCCTTTCTTTGCAAAAAAAATGGCCACTCAGCAAATTAACCTTGAGCAGTTTCTTGCCGTCAATCCAGATGTCTTGTTTTATGCTAAAGCGTCGTCAGAACCGATATTTGAGCAATGGCAAACACAGCCTTTATGGCAATTTATGTCGGCCGCTAAATCCGAGGAAATGTATCTGGTTGACGGGCAGCTGTGGTCGAGAAGTCGCAGTGTTATCTCAGCAGAGCTGATTGCACAACAGGTGTTAGACTTATTGAGTCAGTCAAACCATGAAGGCTAATCTTCGTTTTAGCAGTCTGTGTTTGGGGTTTGTATTGATAAGCATTGTTATGCTGATCTTCAGCTTGCGAACGTTTAGCCCCATCCACATAAGCGTCATTGATATAAAGGATGCTTTAAGTTTTGAGCCGACGACGATGGGAGCCATGATCGTTGAACAAATTCGCTTACCAAGAGCGATAACGGCTTGGTTGGTCGGAGCCAGTCTTGCCGTTGCCGGGGTGTTGATGCAAGCAATGACACGCAATCCTTTAGCCTCACCAAGTGTGTTAGGTGTGAATGCAGGGGCTTCTCTCGCGGTTGCTTTGGTCACGACAGTATGGGCTTTTGATAGTGTTTTTTCTTCTTTTTTTGCGGCAATGATTGGCGGTTGCCTTGCATGGTGCATTGTCATGTTGCTCGGCGGGGTATTGTCTGGCCCTTCTCATCGAGCACGGCTTGTTCTTGCCGGGATTGCGGTGTCGGCTTTGTGCATGTCCTTAACCAAATTAATTATGCTGCTTGAAGAAGAAAAAGCGGCCAATATTCTCGCTTGGCTGGCGGGATCATTGATCAGTGCTGATTGGCCCACCTTACAAACCATCACTTTGCCATTACTGATTTGTTTGTTATTGTCAGTGATTATTTCCCCAAAACTCAACCTCTTAGCGATTGGCGAAGAAAATGCGCAGAGCTTAGGTTTGTCTTTGAATACGATAAAATGGGTCACAGGCCTCATCATTTTAGTTATGGTTGCCGTTTGCATCAGCGCGGTGGGCAGCATCGGCTTTATTGGTTTATTAGTACCACATTTAGCACGCTATTTGATTGGGTACGATCATCGATTCATCATCCCAATTAGCGCTTTAATTGGTGGCTCACTGTGCTTAACTGCCGACGTATTAAGTCGTTGGGTGGCCTATCCCATAGAGACGCCTGCTGGGGCGATTATTGCGTTAATTGGCGCTCCGAGTTTCTTTTATTTGGTTAGGAAGAAGTAGTGCAAAAATCTTCTGTGTATCTTTATCTTTCCCTTGGCATTATGGCGTTATGTATCGCCAACTTAAAAATGGGCGCCGTTGATTTAGCGTGGCATGAGCTTTGGCAGCCCAGTGATTCTGCTCATCAATTTACCTTGTATGACTATCGGTTGCCAAGGGTACTACTCGCACTCATGGTTGGTGCTTTCTTAGGTGCCTCTGGTGCATTGGTCCAAGGCGTGGTCAGAAACTCATTGGCATCGCCTGATATTTTAGGGATCAGCCATGGCGCCGGTCTGGCTGCGGTCTTTTTTATGCTCTATATGCCGAATGGCTCGGTGTATTTATTGCCCTGGGTGGCGCTTGTGGGAGGCTTGGTTGCTGCGGGGGTTTTATTGGTGTTTTGTCGTCGGTTACACAAGCCTATTGAGTTTGCATTGACCGGAGTCGCTTTGGCTGCGCTTTTGGGATCAGTCATCGATTTTTTAATGCTGACGCAAAAAGTGGATATTAACCAGGCCCTGCTGTGGCTGACGGGCAGTTTGTGGGCAAGAGGGTGGACTCAAGTGACGTTATTGCTGCCTTGGTGTCTGCTGTTACCTGTGGCCATCAGTTGTAGTAAAAGACTCGACTTATATGCGATTGGAGATGAAAAAGCCATTAACCTGGGTGTGAAAGTCAACAAGACACGGTTGGGGGTATTATTACTCGCGGTCTTGCTAACGTCGGTGTCGGTGGCGGTTTGTGGTCCACTGGCATTTTTGGGATTGGTCTCGCCTCATATTGCTCGTCGTCTCGTGGGGGGAAATCACTTCCAACTGATCGCAGTTTCCATGTTAGTCGGCAGTTTGTTGCTACTGTTTGCCGATTTGCTCGCACGCAATATTTCGCCGCCCCTGGATATCCCGGCTGGTATTATGACGGCGTTGTTAGGGGCGCCGTATTTTTTGTATTTATTGTCTAAAATGAAGTAATTCAGAGGTTTGATCAGCTCATGACTAACCAAATGGCAACCATCATCATCAGTGAGCCGGCAATGCGGTTCATCAAGCGTACGTTTTTGTCATCCCCGAGGAGTTTTTTTAAGCCTTTACCGCCAGTGGCGTATAATGTCATACAGATGAACTCAGATAACATGATGATGGAAACTAAAAAAGCCAGTTGTGGTGTGAGAGCATGGCTTTGGTCGATAAATGGAGGTAACAAAGACACCATAAATGCCCAGCCTTTAGGGTTGGCGATAGCGGTAACAAAACCTTGCACAACCAACTCCCAATCTGTGCCTTGTTGAGTCTTGGTTTCTTGAGAAAGAGCCAATTTGCCTCTTGAAAGCCAAAGTTGAACTCCTAAATAGAATAAATAGCTCGCCCCTATGATCTTAAATCCAATGAACAACATTGGGTAGTTGAGCATCACTGTCGCTACTCCAATGACGGCGGCGATAGCCACTAACGCCACGCCAACAACTTCGCCGGCCATCATCCACAAGGTGCGTTTATAGCCAATACTCATCCCTAAACTCAATGCCAGAGTCATGCACATACCAGGGGTGATTGATACAAAGAAAAAGGTTGGGATAAACATGGCAAGTAACGCGCTGTTCACTAGGTATCTTCCTTAATACATTAATGTGAAACCAATTGTATCGATAAGCGACCGAGAGAGGAAGACTTTTTGATAGACGATTATGCTAAATAATTGTCATTGTTGTAAAAGTTAACGCCTTTATCAACCGATTAAAGTACACTATTGTGCGATATGAACGATGGACCTAAATTGAGTGCGATAGTGAGAGAAAGTGGTTGCCAATAACTCACTCGGTGTCTGTCCCTGATATTATGTTTGGACTGTTTTATGACTGTCCGCAACTGCTGTGAGTATATGTATCCTTAAGTGTCCGGATCTTTGTTGAGTGTCCGGAGCTTTGTTGTAGATTAGTGTGGCTAAAAGTTCATGCCTGTCTAGACAATGGCGTTGTCGTTGTTTTTATGACTGTCCTCAACGTTTTTTAGGACATGTGACATGGTCACATATTTATATGAGTGTCCCGTTGATTCTGAGTGTCCCGTTGATTCCATCCCGTTGATTCATGGGGGGCACAGTTTTGAAGCTTGTGGTTGTCTTAAAAGTGTTGTGAAATTTTGTGTGTGTCCGGGTAGGTGTCGCGTCGAGAGATGTCCTTTGCAAGTGATCGTAAATGTATGGGTGTCCTGAACATGGTTGGGTTGAGAAGACCACGATGGGTAATGGTTTAATGATGATTTTGATGAAATAGGTGGCTGTCCTGAAATGATGAGTATAGAGGAATTGTGGTTGCCGATGTTGGTGATTTTTATTGGTGCTTATGTACAAACGGCGATTGGCTTTGGGTTGGCAATTATTGCCGCGCCGGTCTTGATCATACTCGACCCGCAGTGGGTCCCTTTACCGATCATTATCAGTGCGTTCACGGTCGCATTGTTGGGGGCGGTCCGTCATCGTCGCAGTATTAAAATTGGGCAGTTGAAAATGGCGCTGCTTGGCAGAGTACCTGGGTCGTTGTTGGGCGCGGGTTTATTAGTCTGGGTTTCTAGTTCTGTGCTGTCGATGTGGGTTGGCGTTCTGGTGTTAGTGGCGGTGTTGGTGAGTTTAATGCCGATTCGCTATGAACCCACACCAAGGCGTATGGCGGTTGCGGGGTTCTTTTCTGGTTTATTTGGGACCAGTAGTGCGATTGGTGGCCCACCGATGGCGTTATTACTTCAACATCAAGAAGCGCATTCGTTGCGCGCCAATTTGTCGGCCTTTTTTATTGCCAGCTCTTTAATATCGATTGCGGTTTTGGTTGTATTAGGACATGTGACATGGTCACATATTTACATGAGTGTCCCGTTGATTCCGGCGACGATGGCGGGGTTCTTTTTGGCGATTAAAACCACAGAACACTTACCCAAGCAAACCGTGAGGTATTCAGCCTTGTTGTTGTGCTCGGTATCGGGCAGTGTGGCGATTTACGAAAGCCTTTTTGTTATGAAGTAGCGCGTTGTTTTCGGGTGCGCGGTTACGGTTTTCAGAGAGAATAAAGGATTGATTATGAAAAGTGCGCTTATCTTGGTTGATATTCAAAATGATTTTTCACCACAAGGAGCATTGGCCGTCCCCTGCGGTAATGAGATTATCCCAGTGGTCAATCAGTTAATGCCATTAGTTGATGTCGTTGTGGCTACCAAAGATTGGCATCCGAGTGGTCACAGTAGCTTTGCGTCGACGCACCGCGCTCCGGTCGGTGATATCAAAATAGTGAATGGGGTTGAGCAGATTATGTGGCCCGATCACTGTATTCAAGGCAGCCTTGGTAGTGATTTTATTCCTGGCTTAGAAACCGAAAACATAGCGCACGTGATCTACAAGGGCACGCACCGTGATATTGACAGCTACAGCGGCTTTTTTGATAACCAAGACAAATTTAAGACTGACCTCGACGACGCCCTACAAGGTTTGGGAATTAATCGACTCTTGATCGTCGGGTTAGCCACGGATTACTGCGTCAAATTTACCGCTCTTGATGCGTTGAGACTGGGTTATCATACCGCGGTAGTAAAAGACGCTTGTCGCGGTGTTGAGTTAAGCCCTGGCGATATCGAAAACGCGTATCAAGAGATTGAAGCCAAAGGGGGAACGGTGATTTCCTCATCACAAATTCAGCAATACTTGAACCAATAACTCAAAGGGGAATCGATGGACCTTCTCAGTGTGATTGCCCCGATATTTATCATTATCTTAATCGGATTTTTGTGTGCTAAGGCCAAGTTATTGTCGGTTACTACGTTTGCAGAAATGGGGCGCTATGTCATGTATGTCGCTTTACCTGCTGTGATTGTAAAAACCTTACTCACTTTAGACTTGGCAGCCTTGTTCAACCCCAATTATTTTATTAGCTACATCTGTGCGTCTTTGGTTACGCTCGGTTTGGGGATCGTCGTATTTATTGCATTACTCAAGCAACCCTGGCCAACGACATCGGTATCGGTAACGGGTATGGTGGTGCCAAACAGCGCATTTATTGGCTTTCCTTTACTCAGTCAAATACTGGCCGATCCGCCGCTGAGTGGTTTTGCTATGGCCTTAATTGTCGAAAACTTGATTGTGGTGCCTATCTGCTTTGTTTTGATGGATTATCATCATTCGTCTTCATCATCAAGCTTGGCGACCAAGGTTTGGTTGGTGTTAAAGCGCAGTATAAAAAATCCGTTATTGATCGCCATTGTGTTAGGGATTGTCGGCAACCTGGCTCAAATAACCTTGCCCCAAGTCGCGCAAACCACCCTCGACCTGTTGGCCCCTTCGGCTGTCGCGGTGGCGTTATTTGTGATTGGCGGCTCGTTAGCCACGGTGGTGTTAAGTGAAACCCACTGGCGTGCGGTCACGTTAACCTTAATGGGTAAATTAGTCCTTCATCCATTGATTGCTATGGCGATAGGGTACGCATTATTACGCGATCATCCTGAGCTGTTTTTAACTTTAGTCTTGATCACCTGTGTGCCTATGCTCAGTACGTTTACTGTGATTGGTGAGCGTTATCGGCAAAGTGCTTTTTGCGCCTCGACTCAGCTTCTCACCACCTTGTGTTCATTATTGACCATTCCGCTGATGGTGTTTTTAGCCCACTTATTAGTGAAGTTTTAATGGGCTTAGTCATGGCTGGCTGCTTGTTTTTGTCTGCCGGTACCTAACGGTTGAACTCGATGAACTACTGGTATCTATGCTCAAAGGCCGCTCAGAAACACAGCGAAAACCAAGACGAGTGAATCGGCTTGTGGTGTGATGTGTGACTCACTGCTATTGCGACTTGCCTGGGAGGGCGATCATTGAGTGGGGGGGTCTTGCTGTGAAAAGGTGAGAAACAGTTAGGGTATAAGAGAGTGCAAGTTTGTCCCCGCGGCGGTTGTGTTGGCGGGGACAAAAATACGCCAGGTTGTTAGCGCTAAAATACCATCTTCACCGTTATTGAGTTAGCTGCAGCGCCTCATTGATCACGTGGAAAATGTAATTTTGCTCAACCGCACCTTGGAATAGGTAGGCTTCTGGCCCTTTGGCAAAAATAGCCACATCTTCGCCAGAGTGCGTTTCTGAAGAGAACTTGATTAATGATTGCTGTTTGTAATCCAGCGCGAGGACTTCGTCTTCGGTTGGGTTTTCTCGCGGGCCATTGGCAGCGGTCGCGCCATTGCCATAACTGATGGTAGTGTAACGGCGGCCGTATTCATCTTCGCTGTATTCGTTACCGAGTTTAGCTAAGCCTAAAATTGGGTTACCGCGGTTTGAGTAGCCATTCATAATAAAAGTATGCGCGTGGTCGGCAGTCACGATGATCAGCGTTTCTTCTGGATTGGTTTTTTCGAGTGCGGTTTTGATGGCTTGATCAAAAGCAACCGTTTCTGCCAATGCACGGCGAGCGTTGGTGTCGTGGTGAGCGTGGTCGATACGACCAGCCTCAACCATTAGCATATAACCGTCTTGATTGTTGGAGAGAATATCGATGGCTTTAGACGTCATCTCGGCAATCGAAGGTTCATCTGCCCCGCGATCCTCTTCGTATTTCATGTGGCTGCTTTCAAACAGACCAAAGGCACGCGTAGTGTCTTTGCCCAACTGATCAAAGCCGTTTTTATCGTAGACGTATTGGCCATCTGGGTAACGAGTTTCCCATTGCTCAATTAAGTTTTTACCATCACTGCGTTTGCCCTTTTTACCTTCAGGGTCAACGACGGTCTCAGGGAGAAACTCGCGGCGACCGCCGCCAAAGACCACTTGTAATCCATTGCCTTTATCAAAGTTAACCAGCTGTTGTGCAATATCGATACAGCCTTGCTGCTTGGCAATATTGGGCATGGAGCTGTCGCTTTCCCAGTTGCGATCAGCACTGTGTGCGTAGGTTGTTGCTGGCGTTGCATGGGTAATGCGAGCGGTGCTGACCACACCAACCGACAAGCCTTTTTCTGCGCCCATTTCCCAAGCGCTTTTCACTTCATTGCCTTTGGCAGTGGTACAAAAACCGCGCTGTACATTGTCGTTAATGCTGATCACGCCCGACTTGGTTTTGACACCTGAAACCATCGCCGACGCCGTACCGGCTGAGTCTGGGGTTTGAGCGTTGGTATTATACGTTTTCGACAAGGCCACGTTAGGAAGGGTTTCCATGGTCAGTTGGTATTCTTCACCGAGTAAACCTTGGCGCTGGCCCTCAAAAATACGGGCGGCAGTAATGGTACCGACACTCATGCCATCGCCAACAAATAAGATCACATTTTTGGCCGGATGGGTAATTGGTTGATTGGCTTTTGCTTTGGCAAGCGCGTCTTGTGCTTGTGTAAACCAAGGGTCGTTAGCTTGTGGGGCATCAACATGAGCATTTTGTTGTGTTGTGCAGCCGGTGATGGCCAAGGTTATTGCGGCGCTGAGCAATAAAGGGTGAGTATTCACAAAGAACTCCATTTTTATCATAAATAGCGTGTTAATTTCGCCATAGAATATAATTATTACTGTGAATTATTGATGACGGAAAAATGAAAATATGGCGCTGTCATCAAAATTTATTAATTGGAATCTACAATAAAACATACAAGATTTTTATAAATAAGGGTTTGTTTTGAAGTGTGTGATTAAATTGTTCTATCAAGCTTGTTTGATGTTGCTTGTGAGTGGGCTAGTGAGTGCAAATCTCGTGCTGGCCAAAGAAAAACAGGATGTTATAACATTACAATGGCAAGACTTAATCCCTTTTGAAGAAAGAAATACAATTCCGCCACAGCGAGAAATTATTAATCACGATGGAGAGGCGCCAGCACAATTATTATTTGGTGGAGTGAGAGATGACCTTAATAATAAATTAATTACTATACCGGGTTTTGTAATTCCACTTGAAGGTGATAATGAAAAAATAACGGAGTTTTTATTGGTGCCGTTTTTTGGTGCTTGTATTCACGTCCCGCCACCGCCGCCAAATCAAATCATCTATGTTAAATTCGAGCACGGTGCGCCTATCCAACAATTATGGGATGTGGTCAATGTGACCGGAGTCATGAAAACCCAGACCACCCAATCAGAGTTAGCGCAAACTGGCTACCTGTTAGAAGGGGTGTCTGTTGCTCCTTTTCAAGAGTAAACGAAATGACAGCCTGGTTATCGAATCCTGAAAGACACAAAGAGCAGTGATTGCAGTGGATTAAGCGGACAGGCATGGTATTCTGAACACATGTGTATAGATTGAGCATGTGCTCATACCAATAGAGAGAATGTGGATGTCTGAGTCGACTTTTGATCAGCAAACCGATTTACTCACTGCGATAGCCGTTGCTTATTATCAGCAAGGGGCCACTCAAGAAGAGATTTCTAAAAAATACCACCTTTCACGAGCCAAAGTAGGGCGTTTATTAAAGCAAGCTCGCGAGGAAGGGATTGTCGAAATCACGGTCAAGTATCACCCGGTTTTCAGTGCCCAAATTGAGCAGCGTTTGATTGAGCGTTTTGGGATTAAACGCGCACTCATTGCCTTAGATCAACCCAATGATGAACTGCAAAGGCAGCAAGTGGCGGGCTTAGTGTCTAATTATTTATCAAGTCAACTCAAAACCGGTATGGTGGTCTCGGTTGGCCAAGGACGAAATGTGTCGGCTGTGGCACATCACACCGGTGTGATTGACCCACGAGATTGCAAATTTGTCTGTAGTATTGGCGGTATTCACCCCCGTGGTGGGATGTTTAACGCCGATCACATTTGTCGTCAGTTAGCCAAAAAATACGGCGGCAGCTCAGAGACACTTTACGCTCCAGCGTACGCGCAAACTCGTGAGCAAAAGTTCGCCTTTATGCAAAATGTCACGGTCAAACAAACCTTAGATTTGGCGCGCAAAGCCGATGTCGCCTTGGTGGGCATCGGGGATATGAGTGAGAATAGTTATATGGTTGACCTTGGCTGGTTTACCGCGGAAGAAGTCGTGTCATCGCGTGTCGAGCACGGGGTCGTCGGCGATTTTGCCGGCTATGATTTTTTTGATATTCACGGTCAAATTCGCGATACCGTGATGAACGATCGTGTGATTGGTTTGGGGATCGAAGATTTTCGCTCGGTATCAGAAACGATTGCGATTGCAGCCGAGAACAACAAGCCGTTGGCTTTGTTAGGCGGTTTGCGCACTGGGGCGATCGATGTACTAGCCACCAGTGTCAGCAATGCGCTGACGGTTCTTAACCTCGACCAACAAATGGGGCAGTTGACCTTACCCCAAGGGCAAGGGGTAGACTCTGTAAAACCACTCGATTGAGAGTACAGGACAAAGGAGCGGATATGGGGTGTTGTAATCAAGCGCCAAAAGGCGGAACTCGCAGTATGGGCTTATTATTAAAAATGGTTGGTGTGATGTTTGCCATTGTGATCTGCCTCGCTTGGCTGTCGAGTTAACCCATTGAGTGACCGTCTTTTTTAACCAAACGTTGTACTGAAGGTTGTCATCAAAAAGCCGGCGAATGCGCCGGCTTTGTTATAGGTTTGTGCGGCCTAACACGAGCTAGGCAGAGGCCAAGTCTGCTTCGCTGGCGCTGCCACGCACTTTTAACAGGCTGTAGGTCACTGCGGTGATCACACTGCCAAGGGCGATGGTCGCCAAGTACATGATGGCTGGGCTGATAGCGCCAGGAATAAACAGAACAAACAATCCGCCGTGGGGAGCCATCAATTTTGCGCCAATTAACATAGAAAGGGCACCGGTGGTCGCGCCGCCAAGCATACACGCAGGGATCACGCGCATTGGATCTTTCGCGGCAAAGGGTATCGCCCCCTCAGAGATAAAGCACAGCCCCAGTACAAAAGAGGCTTTACCCGCTTCTTGCTCTGACTTGTCAAATTTTTTCTTTGCCATAAAGGTGGCTAAGCCCATTCCCAATG
The DNA here is from genome assembly GCF_040957575.1 of Vibrio sp. HB236076. Taxonomy (NCBI): domain Bacteria; kingdom Pseudomonadati; phylum Pseudomonadota; class Gammaproteobacteria; order Vibrionales; family Vibrionaceae; genus Vibrio; species Vibrio sp. HB236076. Next base: position 853,014 of record NZ_CP162602.1, on the reverse strand, counting down.
CCGGTACCATACCCGCTGCCATGATGGCCGCCATCGGCAGGTATTGTTGAGAAGCGAGCAGTCCCACGCCAAAGGTGTAAGCGGCTTTGTTGACTGGGCCACCTAAATCAAAGCACATCATTGCGCCGAGGATAATACCAAGTAATACGGCATTGGTTGAGCCCATGCTGTTCAGGAACTCTGTCATCGCGGCCATGATCGATGCTACCGGGCTGCCCACGATATAAATCATCACTAGGCCGGTAAACAAACTGGCGACAAAAGGAATGATCAAAATGGGCTTGAGTGACTCCATCGAGACCGGCAGTTTTATCCATTGTGCAAGAGCCTTCGCGCTATAACCGGCGATGAAACCGGCCGCAATACCGCCTAAGAACCCAGCGTTAATGGTGCTGGCCAGCATACCCCCAATCAGGCCAGGAGCCAGGCCTGGACGATCGGCGATAGAAAAGGCAATAAAGCCGGCTAAAACGGGGATCATAAGAGCAAATGCCGAGCCTCCACCTATGGTCATCAGCGCGGCGGCAAGAGTGCCTTCTTCTTTAAACGCTTCGATACCAAAGACAAACGAGAGTGCAATGATCAAGCCCCCGGCAACCACAACCGGCAACATATGAGATACCCCAGTCATGAGGTGCTGGTAAACGCCTTTGGACTCACTCGAGCTGGTTTCTTTCGCACCGCTGTGGTGATAAACACTCGCTTGCTCCCACGCGTTGTCCATCTCAGCCGCGGTTTTTTTCAGCGCCGGTCCGGTTTTGGTGCGATAGAGTTTTTTGCCATCGAAACGCTCTAAAGGTACTTCGATGTCTGCGGCAATAATGACCAAATCTGCTTGTGCGATCTCCTCGGCGGTCAATTGGTTTTTCGCACCGACCGAGCCACGGGTTTCTACTTTGATCTTGTATCCGCGCTTTTTACCCTCTTCTTCAAGGGCTTCTGCGGCCATAAAAGTGTGTGCTACCCCGGTTGGGCACGCGGTAATAGCGACGACATTTTTGCTCGTCAATACGCCAGCTGATGGTGCTTGTGGCGCTTGATAAGCTTGGTCTTGAGTCAGTACTTTGGCGCGCTCTTTGGCTTGTTGCAACGAAGTTGTTGGGTTTTCTATCACCTCTTCAATGCTGAGTTTGCTGACCGGTTTGCCGATAAAGCGCGTGGTATCAATGTCTTGATCACTGGCTATCACAACCAGTTGCGCTTGCTCGATGCTTGCAGCAGACAACACCGATCCACCGGTAAGGCTAGATTGGCATTCTACTTGGCAAGTCCAGTTCAATTCTTGGGCGGCTTTTTCAAGTAATTTGGCCGCAATAAAGCTATTTGTCATCCCGCTCGGACAGGCTGTCACAATGGCTATATTCATCACATTCACCTTTGTTTTAGTTCACGTTTGTAGGGCTTAATGCCGTTACTTGTGTTTGTTTTATTGTTGTTGTTAATTGTTCGAAGTCTTTGATCCCAACACCGACTTGGGTCACCGCCAAAGCGGATAGGGCCGTGGCAAAGGCCAGCCCTTCGCTAACGGGCATCACCTGCATGCAAGCCCATGTTAGGCCGGCGACTAACGTGTCTCCGGCGCCCACGGTGCTTTCCACGGGCATGACGGGGGCTTTCGCTTGATAGAGTTGTCCTTGAAACACACCAAGCAGGCCTTGTTCACCGCGAGAGACAATCACATTGCTCACCCCGCGTTGGTTGAGCTGCCTAATGGCTTCAAGAAGATCATTTGACGTATTCACATCGCGATCCAGTATGAAGGCGAGCTCCTCATCATTGGGTTTGATAAGCCAAGGTTTGGCTTCAATACCCGCTAACAGCGCCGCTCGACTGCTATCAAAAACGACTTTCTTACCCATCGACTGGAGCCGTTCAATCCATTTTGCACATTGTTGCGGCGATACCCCTGGCGGCAGGCTGCCGGCAATCACAAAATACTCGTGTTGCTTGGCGAGTTCGAATAAGGTGGTTTCAAAGCGGGCGATATCGGCTTGGCTTATCGAGGCGCCAGGAAAATTGATGTCTGAAACAGAGCGCTCTTTATCGACTAATTTGACATTGACTCGTGTGGCGCCGTCGACTTCGATAAAGGCATCATGCAGGCCGAGCGATTGAAATAAATCATCAAATTGAGCGCGGTTTTCTCGACCTAAAAACCCGGTGACGGTCACTTTGGCGCCCAACTCGCACAACACTTTAGCGACATTGACCCCTTTACCAGCAGGGTGCAACGTGCTGCGGTTGACGAGATTGACGGCCCCTGGCGTGAGCGTATCCAGCTCTCCGGTAAGATCTAAAGCGGGGTTGAGGGTAATGGTTACCACTTTATCGGTCATTGATGTGTGACTGGTCATGATAACTCCTACGCCTCACCAAGGCCTTGTGAAATAACCTTGCCAATCGCATCGAGCGCTTCAGCGGCGTCTTCACCTTGAGCGGTGAACTGCAGTTGATGCCCTTTGAGAACGCCCATCGCGATCACTTTCATCAAACTCTTGGCATTGACGCTTTTGTTGTCGCCATTGAGGTTGGCAACTTGAATTTTGGCTTGGAAACGCTTCGCTTCAGCAACCAACATGGCACCGGGTCTGGCGTGCAGGCCGTGGGCATTATTGATGGTAAACACCGCGCTGTGTGCGTTGTTATCGTCATGGGATGCTGAGGCAGATTGGGTGTCGCCTGCCGGCACTTGGCCTTGCAATGTTGCCACCACATCGGCTTTATTGGTTTGATTGAACAAGGTTTCTTGGTGCTTGTTCCACAACAGTTCAACCACATTGTTTAATTGAGGAAGCAAAGCATCCGCTTGGCCGGCAAGTATCAGCAGCCCCTTCACTTCTTTTTGTTGATGCGTAAAGGCCTTAGCGACGGAAACAAAACTGGCTGCAGGTTGAGTGACGTGCTGATCAGAATGCATTAACCACAATCCGTTCCCGAGGTGGGAGGGCGCACAGTCAATCGCATTAGCGACAAATGTCGCGGTGACACATTGCTGATTTTTTAATAATCCGGCCCCAGCGACACTGAGCTGTAGCATGTCGTCGGCAGGAAACGACAAAGCGATCAGCGACTCATCTAGGTGGCAGGGCAGGGCGGCATTGCCTTGTAAAATCTCGATCAGCTGTTTGCTATCGGTGGCGTTTTTTAGTTGCTCATCGATGCCATCGGCACTTAATACTTTGGTCAATTGTTTTAAAATGGATAGATGTTCATCCGATTTAGCCGCAATACCTATGGCCAGATACACGGTGTTGCCATCGTGCCAATCGACGCCATTCGGAAAGTGGAAAATACTCACTCCGGTTTTGATCACCTTGTCACGGGTTTGTGTGGTGCCGTGTGGAATTGCAATACCATTGCCAAGGTAGGTCGAGCTCTGTTGTTCACGCTCGAGCATGCCATTGACGTATCCGGGCTCAACAAGTTGTCTTTGTTGTAATTGGTGAGCGATATTTTTAATCGCCGCCAGTTTATTACTCGCGCTTTGGCCCAGAGTGATGTCATCGGAAGTTAAAGTCAGCATAGTTGCCTCTCGTAGTACAAATAGATGGCCGCAAACCCATGCCGCCACCAAGAATAACTTTACCTATCACAGTAAAAATCGAATGCTGAATCGATTCAGCATTGAGATAAAAAATTTTTCATTCTCAAAAAGAACAATCCATTCCCCAACGCATCGAACACAGAGAAGCCTAAAACAAGGCAAAGTTAACATCAAAACGGCGATGTCCTCACTTTTATCTCGCTGCTGAATCGTTTCAGCTTTTATACTGAACCGATTCAGCTTATAATGCAAATTCTGTTTTCACTTGGCATTGATATCTATGATCATGCGCACACTTTAAAGGATCGTTTATTATGACATTGGATGAAATTGCCAAACTCGCCGGCGTATCGAAAACCACCGCCAGTTATGTCATCAATGGCAAGGCGCAGCAATATCGAATCAGTGCAAAAACGCAACAAAAAGTCATGGCGGTAGTCAATGATCACAACTACCAACCAGATAGGGCAGCCAGTTCACTAAGAGCAGGACACTCACGTTCTTTTGGCTTAATTATTCCCGATCTTGAAAACAGCAGTTACGCAAAACTGGCCAAGCTACTCGAATACAACTCGCGCCAAGCGGGTTACCAAATATTGATAGGCTGCTCTGATGATGACAACGAACGCGAGAAAGAAGTCGCGCAGGCTCTAGTTAGCCGTCGTATCGATGCATTGCTCGTTGCCAGCACCATGCCCGACGCCAGTGATTTTTACCTAGCAATACAAAAACTCGGTACCCCCGTTATCGCTATCGACCGCCCTTTAGATGATGAGTTTTTTGCTTGTGTGGTCAGCGAAGACAATCAGGGTGCTTATCAGTTAACGCAATCGATATTGTCACCGTCGATCAAAACCGTTGGACTCATTGGCGCCTTACCTGAATTGACGATTTCTAAAGAGCGCCATCTCGGTGTGGAGAAAGCAGTGCGCCAGGCGGGTAAGCAATTGCAAGTCGCTTATGGAAAGCACTTTGATCGCCGTGAGGGTTCAGCGCTGTTCGCACAATGGCTTGAGCAAGGCACACTGCCCGATGCCGTGATGACCACATCTTATACCTTACTCGAAGGGGTATTAGATGTGCTGGTGGATCACAATACGCTCAGTCATCAACTGCCCATTGCCACCTTTGGTGATAATCGCTTGTTGGACTTTTTGCCGTTTAAAATTAATTCGTTATCACAGCAATTTGAGTTAATCGCCGACAGCGCCACAGAGTTGGCCATCAATGCCTCGGCTAAGCGTTACCACACCGGGGTTGAATTTATTGCGCGCCAGTTAATTCGTCGGCGTTGATGTTAAGCGCGATGCGAACGAAATCTTATGTAAGCGTCAAGCGAGCCAACGCAAGTGGCAGAACGCCGCGCTTTTTTAACCATCAACGTGAAAACAATCAATGTGAAAGAGTATGCTTTTGCAACGTTGAACTATCGCTTAGTGTTGTATTGTTAACTGAAAGCAACACAGTGAGATTGACAGATACGGGTATTGATATCGTTTGAGTGGCGTTCAATGTTATACTGAACCTATCGCATTAATTGAGAGTTATCATGCAACACGAAATCCCAGAAGAAGACGCTATCGAAATTGAAGCCCTTGGCGTTGAAGTCAGCAGTCAACCGATAGAGCTTTACAAAGTGCTCAAAATGGCCAATGTGGTCAACGGCGGCGGAGAAGCCAAACACTTTATTGGCGAAGGCTATGTGGCGGTTAATGGCGAATTGGAAACCCGCAAACGCCGAAAAATGTACGATGGTGATTTTTTGGAGTTTGATGGTGAGTATTACGTCGTGGTGTGTGATAGCCCTGTTGAAGAGCCGGCTCAATCCACCTCATCTGTAGAAGATGGCGACGATTTTGATGCACCGGTTTCGCACGTATCTTTAGCAGCGCCCGCGGATAAGCAAGACAAGCACAAGCGTTCTAAAGCCGCGCAACAAAAACGCACGTCGAAAAAAAGCCGCTCAGCGTCGAAAAAAGGGCCGTCTAACAAAGCACAGTCAGCGTCTTCGTCATCAGCGGCGTCTTCATCACCTTCTGATGGTTCACAACGCGCCTCGACCGGACGCAAAGCTCCTGGTTTTTTGTAAGCCCGCTTTTGACACTCAGTGACGAGGCAAGCTTGCAATTAAGCCAAGGCCTATTGAACTCGAGTGATAAACCTTTGAATTCACGTAATAAAAAAGACCCCAGTTCACGGCGCGTGACTGGGGTCTTTTGATGCTAGCTATTGAGGTAGATTGATATATCAGTCTGCAAAGGCCAAATCGAGAATGCGTTTGCTAACGTCTAAATCAATGCGGCTATGCTCACCCAAGGCGGTCATGTTGTGCGCTTTTAACTGTTTGAGAACGTTGTCGATCGCTTGTGCTTGGTCGGTGTCGTAATCGGCCACGCGAATCGGCATGTCGAGCGAGAGATACAGTTTTTCGATGGCGTTAATGGTTTGCTCTGCAAGATCGTCGGCATCGGCTAGCCCAAAGACTTCTTTGCCCAATAATTCAAGCTTGTCTTTTTTGCTCTCAAGTGTCACACGTAACAGAGACGGTTGGATCATCGACAGCGAACGCGCGTGGTCAGTGCCCCACAGAGCCGTTAACTCGTGACCGATCATGTGCGTTGCCCAGTCTTGTGCTACGCCACTGCCAATCAAGCCATTGAGTGCTTGGTTCGCTGCCCACATCAAGTTAGCGCGCCATTGATCATCTTGTTGCTCAAAGTTGTCGGCCAGTTGTTTCAGGGCTTTAAGTAGCGCTAACGCATAGCCATCTTGTACCATGGCCCCAGCAGGGTAGGTGATAAACTGCTCACAAGTATGAACCCAAGCATCGATGACGCCATTGGCTAACTGGCGTTGTGGCAAGGTTTTCATAGTGTCGGGATCCAACACGGCAAACTGAGGCTGTACTTTAGGTGAAAAGAACGGCAGTTTGGTTTGCAGCGCTTTGTTGGTGATCACCGCGCCGGCATTAGACTCAGAGCCCGTCGCCGGAATCGTTAACACCGCACCAATGGGGAGGGCATCGTCGATCTGATAGTCGCCAGTGAGAATGTCCCAGCCATCACCTTGATATAAAGCCGATGCAGCAACGTATTTCGAACCATCAATAACAGAACCGCCGCCAACAGCCAGAATGTAATCGGCTTGCTGCTCTTTGATCAAAGCGACTGCTTTATCTAAGGTTTCTTTGGTTGGGTTGGGCTCAATACCTGAAAACTCAATCCATTGGTGGTCACTTAGCGCTTGCTCAACTTGTTGGTAAACCCCATTGCTTTTAATTGACCCACCGCCGTATAAAACAATGACTTTTTTATCAAGCGGGATCTCTTGCGCAATGTTGCTGATTTGCTGTTGGCCAAAGAGAATTTTTGTAGGGTTGTGGTAACTAAAATGCATAACTTCACTCACTTATTTTTGTATCACTAAGGGAGAGTTAAACACGGATACTGGATTGAACCCGCTGGTTTAACTCGACAGTGTGAGTGCATAATAGCGTTTGGAGTTGGCATTATTAAGGCGGGTTTCGCCAAAATAATTGCCTATTTCTACAAAAGTGATAATTTTCACTGGTAGGTTTCTTCATGCCGCTTTAGGCTGTGACGACTCGTTCTTGACGCGGTAAGGTGTTTGTTGTCTTTTCATTGCTAAGCACCAGACACGTGTTTTGTTTCATTTTTTCCGGTAGGACCATGACACCGTTATGCTGAAATTTGATCATTATTTACACCAATATTTATTACGTCATCAGCTCAGTCATCTAGAAGGCAATTGCCACACCGAGATTGAGGGGGTGTCGATTTATCGCAGCACACGCGGCCATGAGCGCCAGCCATTGTTGTATCAATCGGGGATTATTGCTTTGGCAGCAGGTCGTAAAACGGTGTTCGGGGGCGGGCAACGTTTTCAGTACAGTGCCAATGATTATTTGGTGGTTGGCGTGCCATTGCCATTAGAGTGTGAAGCCGTGTGTGATGGTGAGCAGGCGCTGATGGGGATTGCCGTCAACTTTACACGCGCGCGGTTAATGCGTTGTGTCAGCCGTTTGGAGCAGTTGGGCTTTTGTGCCCCAGCCAAGCAAAAAGACCCGCTGTGTGGTTTACACTGCCGCGCAAAAGATGGTGAGATCAACGAGATTTTGCTCCGGATTGCCAAAACGCTCAATCATCCCCTGACCGCACAATTGATTGGCGAAGCCTTAGTGGACGAGTTGCTATATCAAGTGTTGATGCATGAAAGTGGTGCGGCCTTGATCAATCTTGCTCGACAAGAAGGCAAGGCATCAAAAATTGCCCGCAGTTTGGATTATATTCATCGCCATTACGCCGAGCCACTTACGGTCAACTTTTTGGCTCAGGAGGTCGGTATGAGTGTTTCGGCTTTTCACACCGCGTTTAAATCGGTCACTTTTTTGCCGCCGCTGCAATACTTAAAACAAGTGCGCCTTAATAAAGCCAAGGAGTTGATTCAATTGCAGGGTAAACGAGTCAGTGAAGCCGCGGTATTAGTGGGTTACCAAAGCAGCTCACAGTTTAGTCGTGAATTTAAACGCCAATTTGCTCATACTCCCGGTGCCATGGCAGAGCGGGAGTATCCAGTCGCAAGCTAGAAGCAAAAAACGACGAGAAGCGTTAGAACTGGTAGTGCTCAGGAATGATAACAATGCCTTTGTCCGAAATCTGAAAGCGCTTGCTATCTTCTATTGGGTCAAATCCGATCGTGGTATTGGCCGGGATTTTGACGTGTTTGTCGATAATACAGCGAGAAATTTGGCAATTTTCACCCACTTCGACGTCATCGAGTAAAATACTGTCAGACACGGTGGCACTGTCTTGAATACGAACATTGGCGGACATGATCGAGTGATGAACCGATCCCCCCGAGTTGACCACGCCATTGCAAATGATGGAATTGATAAAAATGCCTTCATTTCCCGAGCCCGATGACACGGTGCGCGCTGGAGGCAATTGGCGCTCATAGGTCCGGATTGGCCAATTCTTTTGGTATAAATTCATCGGTGGGATAGGTTCAAGCAAATCCATGTTCGCTTGGTAATAGTCATCGATATCGTTGATGTCACGCCAGTAACTGTCTTTGTCGACACGGCCTTTTTTACCCGAGAATTGGTATGCAAAAACTTGATTTTGCGCGACTAAATGAGGAATGATGTCTTTGCCAAAATCGTGTTGAGAATCTGGATTTTGCGAGTCGGCTTCTAGCAGTTCAAGCAAGATATCCATGTCAAACACGTAGATCCCCATCGAAGCCAAACAAGCCTGTGGCTCCTCGGGTAAGGTGGCCGGTCGACGAGGCTTTTCGGTAAATGAAGTCACTCGACTGTCGTTATCGATACCAAGAATGCCAAACTCGCTGGCCTTTTCCGCCGCGACTTTCATGGTAGCAATGGTCATTGCGGCGCGGTTTTCTTTGTGCTCTTCGACCATGGCCGCGTAGTCCATGCGATAAATGTGATCGCCTGAAAGCACCACCACGTATTTCGCTTCGCTGCGGGTCAGCAGCCAATCGTTTTGGTAAATGGCCTCAGCGCTACCGTCGTACCATTTGCCGTTTTTAGGCCTTTGCGGTGGAATGGCCGTCACGTATTCACCCAACTCGGGGTTAAAAATAGACCAGCCATCGCGCAAATGCTTTTGCAAGGAGTGGGATTTATTTTGCGTCAATACGAGGATTTTGCGCAGCCCTGAATGCAGGCAATTGGTGAGTGTAAAGTCAATAATTCGGTATTTTCCGCCAAAAGGCACAGCGGGTTTGGTGCGGTCGTCGGTTAATGGGCTAAGCCGAGAGCCCACTCCACCAGCCAGTATGACGGCGAGTGTATCTTGCATCACGTTCTCTCTTTTTTTCGTATATTTATCGTGTTAACAAGAGCAAAAAAGCAAATTTAATGCCAGAAGTCATTGTTTGATAATGGTTAAGCCAGAGTTGACCACATCATAATGCACTTATCTTTATCATTGATCAATCTGGAGAATCGATAATTTGGGCTAACTCGAAGTTTGAGAAAAAAGTGACCTTGGGCTGGGGGAATATAAGATCAAGCCGAGTCAGTGGTGAGGGAAAAAGCGGAGTTTTTATTATTTTTATGAAATTAATTTTATATTCAAGTAATATTCTTATTGATAAAAATCCCCGATTGCGCTTACCAAAGGGGTCGCGCAATCGGGATTCGCGTAATAGACGGTAAACCGCGATGCCGAACACTGTGAACAGTCGAGTACGGTGTTCGCAGTCGAGGTCAATTTACAGTGTAAAACTAACGTTCCCAGTAGGCTTCTTCGAGGCTGTCTTCGCGTTCTGGCAACGACTGACTGAGGCGAGGCGAGTGCTGTAGTAATACTTGGTAACTGACTCGGTTGGCGTATTTACAGATTTGCGACAAGGACGAGTACGTTAAACATTTAACACTGTGCTTGTGTGAGTCTGGCACTTTTTGCGCGTGAAAAACATTGGCGGAAATGTCGTGGAGCAAAGCCGATAATGCACCATCACCGGCGCCATTGGTGTTTTTGATTTTGAGTGGTCCGCCGAGGTAAGGGCCGATATGAGAGTAGACTTTAACGGGCTTTGCGCAATCGGCTTTTAACATACTGCGGCTAAACTCGTGGCGGTTGTAGGCCTCGATTGGCCCGTTTTGGATGTCGTGACGCGTTTCTCTTACAGACTCTTCATCGCAATATCCCGCCATGTATAAGCCGTTCTCGCCAGCGGTACACAACACCAAATCAACCCATTCAAGCGCTTTATCGGCGGCCAAAAGTGGGTTTGATTCACCGGTTAACGCTAAACCCTCTTCTTCGTTCATGGCAACAACAGTGACGTTGTCACTTATGAATTGTTGCCAAAATTGTGGGTCTTTTTCTATCACGTATTTGGTGCCTAAGGTTAGCACCACGGGAACTTGGTTGGCTTTTGCATATTCAATTGCCTGCATTACCGCTTGTGGCATTGGATCCTCTTTTTCACCGCGCAGCAGATATGAGGAAAGGACCAGTGCAGACGCTCTAGAAAAGATGCCTTCGGGAATAGCGTCAGGCTGTAATTGGTTCATCGCACCCACGTTAATAGCAAAGGTTCGCTCACCGTCTGGCGTGATCAAGGTATAGCAACGGCCAATCGCGCCTTCTACGGTTTGTAGGTGGTTGAGATTCATGCGCGAGGAGGTTTTACACAGGTAACTGTAGGCGTAAGAGCCGACCTCAATGTTTTTCGACATGACGCCGAGTAACACTGATTTACTGTCGGCGATCACCGAGTAGTTGTGCAAGGTGTTACCTATGGTGCCACCTGGGTGCTGATGGGTAATTAAATGTTGCTGTTGAAGTTCTTGGTAGAGTTGCTCGGCTTTCTCATGAGGCAAAACTAATGAGTGACCTTTACTGAGTTGGTGACGCGCCAGGAAAGCATCGTCGACGTTGGCTTCGATATCGACCATGGTTTGACCAATGCCAATCACAATCGGCCGCGGTGTTTTGTCAAATGGCAAAACATGAGAGGCATTTAAAGGACGAGATGACGAAGGAAAATAGTGTTTTGATTTGCGTTGACCGGGGAACTTCATGATAACAGGCTTTGGAAAAAAACAGGCGCGCAATATAGCACAGATTTACGCAAAGGGGATGAATAAAGATCTTAATCACAAAATTGGTTATGCTTAGCTCATCATCAAAGGCCAAGGAATGCAAATGCCAGATCCAAAGTTAGAAAAAGTATACGAATATTTGATCAATGATGAAGACGCCAGGGCTTGTCGTGCGATTTCAGATAGCGCCTGTAAAGTGGTGCCGGGCAATTTCATTAAGATGGTGGTCGCGCAATTTTTTACCAAGCTTGGTGATGCCCTCATTAATCCGAAAGTGACCTTGCCATGGATCATGCAAAGTATTGGTGTACCGGCATCGTTTATTGCGTGGTTAGTGCCGATCCGTGAATCGGGATCCTTGATACCGCAATTGGCCATTGCCAGCTTGATCAGGCAAATGCCACTGAGAAAATGGCCTTGGGTCGTCGGCGCGCTGATTCAGTCGTTGTCTGTACTCGGGATTGGCCTGGTTGCCTTATTATTTACCGGGGCAACCGCCGGGACACTGATTATCCTATTGCTGGTGATCTTCAGTTTAGCAAGGGGACTAAGCTCAGTGGCAGCCAAAGACGTCCTTGGCAAAACCATCCCCAAAAAACAGCGCGGGCAAGTCAATGGGTGGTCGAGCAGCAGTTCAGGCTTAGTCACTCTAATGCTGGCCGGGGTGATGGCTATCTCTTATTTTGTCGACTGGCAAGGCAATGGTGTCTTTTATGCGTTGAGCTTGATTGGCGCGGCTGCGGTATGGTTGTTAGGCGCGGGGGTATTTAGCCTCATCAAAGAAGAGCAAGGCGAAACGGACGGGGGCAAAAACGGGCTGCTCGAAGCGTTGAAACAATGCCGATTACTGTGGACCGACAAGGTGTTCTTTCAGTTTGTCTTGGCGAGAACCTTGCTGTTGAGCACCGCACTGAGTGCACCGTATTACGTTTTACTGGCCCATCAGAAAATCGGTAACCAAATGTGGTTATTGGCTTTGTTTATGTTTGCCAGTGGCATGGCCTCTTTGTGCTCAGGGCCGTTTTGGGGGCGCTTTGCCGATCAGTCGAGTCGTAAAGTCATGATGCTAGGCGCGAGCTTGAGTGGATTGATCGGTATTGGTTTGTTTGTCATCGCCCAACTGGCCCCCCAATGGTTGGCATTAAGCGGTTTCCTGCCCATACTTTATTTTGGTATTTGTATTGCTCACGATGGCGTACGCGTCGGTCGCAAGACGTACTTGGTGGATATGTCTGAAGGCAACACGCGCACGACCTATGTCGCCGTCTCTAATACGGTCATTGGCGTGATGTTATTACTGATGAGCTTTTTGGGATTGTTGACCGAGCTACTGGCTTTGCCGAGTTTAATTGTCTTGTTTGCTGTCTTTACCTTTGTCGGGGTATTGGTCACGAATAAATTGCCAGAGTTGTCTCAATAACACCGCTTTTTTACATGGCTTTAGCACCATCGCCTAACTCGAGCGCAGTAGGCTTGGTATTGGTCGCCAAACTTTTGCTTGAGCAGGGCTTCTTCTGGAGCGATTTGAAAGGTGTTGAGGTATGCGACAAACACAAAGCAGGAGAGCAGGCTCAAAGGCGATGATAAGGTATAACTATAAGCGAATAAAATCAGGGCGAGGCTGAGGTACATCGGGTTGCGTGAGTGAGCGTAAATGCCGTCCTCAATCAAATAACGCGTGCGTTCTATATGGTGTGGGTTGATTGTCGTTTTGTGTTTGATAAAGGGAATGAGGGCGGCAATCGCAATTGTGACGGCAAAAATCAGTGTCACCACAGCGACAAGTGTTTGCCGTGGCATTGCCCAACTCAACCCTTTGATATGGCTTAACCCGTAAGCAATAGCGGCACAAATCAGTAGCAGTACCGGGGGCGGGATCAGGAGCGCGAGCCTTGTGATGGCGAATGTTGGTTTTTCGTTGCCTTGATTCATAGTGGTGTGTCCTTGTTTGCGATTTTGGTGCGTGTCCCCGATTGCGTTTTTAATGCGTGTCCTGTTGGCGATTTTGGTGCGTGTCCCGATGAAGCCTGTCCTGATGAAGCCTTGTGTGTCAGATCACTATATCGAGCAGCAAGTGGTTGGCAGCGCCGATTACCGTTCTTTATCATGATAAATATCAATACAGGGAATCATGCTTGCGCTTATACCAATATATATCAAGGTTAAGTGCAATGGGTGAAAAATGGGCAAGTTTAAAGTTCAAGTGATTGGGGCGATATGCGGTTTTATCGTCATGACTATTTTGGTTCTGACGACAATGAGTTACATGGCATACAAAGAAGAGAGTGTGCTGCTTACCAAAGAAATATTACAACAAAAAAACGCCACCGTCCGCGCTGAGTTACATGAGCGCTTTCAGCACTTAAAAGCCTTGTTGTCGTCTGTCGCTATTAAAGAGCAAGATTTTACCGCATCGGGATTGAGCCCAGAGGCCAAACTCGCGCTTCAACCTCTTAACACCGTATTAGACAAAGCCAGCTCTGGGGTTTATGTCGTCAGACGCAGTGGTGAGATTTATGATCTCGAAAGCAAATTGGATTTTAATGTCCAAGCCTTGCAGCGGCCTTATTACACCGCGGTCTTTCAACTTGGAAAAAACGATTATTTTTCTGAGCCTTACTTGTCTAAAACCACGGGCAAGTTAGTCGTCGGTGTGATTGTTAAGGTCAATCGTGATATTGCCATCTTATCGAGCGTGTTTCTTGATGATTTATTGGGATCGGCTCGCCAGCGCGATGACTTATTCATTTATACCAGCAAAGGGTTGATCGTTCACGCCCCTTACCCAGAGTACATTGGTCAAAAAATTCAAGACAAAAGACCGACCTATCAAGCGTTCAGCACACAAAATCAGCAACTTCATTATTCCGCCGAGGTCAATGACCAATCGGTTGACTTTACCGCTTTTTGGGGCGAGTTTGCCATCAACGGCTGGCAATATGTGAGTTTTGTCCGCGATGAGACCATTGAAGCAGACGCCAATTATCAATTAATCCGCGCTTTGGTAACCGGTGGCTTCATGCTGCTATTTTCCTGTGTGATGAGCAGTTGGTTAATCAACAAATTGGTGCTGAAACCCGTCGGTGGCGAGCCAAAGGCCATCGAAGCCATGATAGCGAAGATGGCTCAAGGCGATTTTCGAATGCCAGACAGCGGTGACAATGACGTTAACAATCAAACTGGTATTTATCATTCAACGTTGTCGCTGAATCATCAATTGCGCCAACTCATCAGTAATACTCATGCTATTTCAGAGCAAGTCACCAGCGCAACGGATCACTTAACCAACGCCATGGAGCGCAACAAAGACAACGGGCAAGATGAATTGGCGCAAGTCGAGCAAATTTCAACGGCGGTCACTGAACTCTCTTCTACCTCACAAGAAATGAGTCAAAAAGCCATCAGTGCAGAAGAGCAAGCCATGCAAGCAAGAGGATTTGTCGAGCAGGGCAAGCAAAAAGTGGAAGAAAATATTCAACTCAATAACAGTGTGCATCAATCGTTTACTGAGACCGCTCAATTGATCGATGAACTGCGTCAATTTGCGATAGAGATTGACAGCGTGACCGAAGTGATTAACGCGATTTCTGAGCAAACGAATTTACTCGCGCTCAATGCCGCCATTGAAGCGGCGAGGGCGGGAGAGCACGGTCGAGGATTTGCCGTGGTGGCGGATGAGGTGAGAAGTTTGGCCTCGAAAACCCAGCAATCGACGGTGAATATTCAACAAATCATTGAAAAACTGCAGAGTCAGTCGCAAAAAGCCCAGCAAAATATGCAGCACAACATGAGATTAATTGGTCAATCGGTTGATCTCACCAATGCGATTGATGACAGTTTTCAAGCTATTTTTGCATCCGTTAGCGCGATTTCTGATGTCAATACCTTAGTGGCGACCTCGTCACAAGAGCAATATCACGTTACCGAAGATATTGCGCTCAATACCACCAAGGCGCACGACTTAGTCCATCAAAATGTGGCGTTAATTGAGAAGACGTTGCAGTCGTGCAAAGCTTTATCCGATGCTGCTGAGCGTCAAAAAAAGGAGTTGGGTTTGTTTAAAATAGTTTGAGGATTGAAGGAACGTCTAGAGAATAGGCTCAGAGGAGAGGCTCTGAGCCCTAGGTGGCGTTTAAAGACCAAAAAAGCGGACAAACTGGCGGTATTTGTCGGTTTCTAATGCCAAATCGGCGCGATAAAATTGGATCCTATCTCCAGGGCGGGCTTGGCCGAGTTTCATTAGACTGAGTTTAGAGACACAACCAATTTTGGGGTAGCCGCCGAGAGTTTGACGGTCATTGAGTAAAATGATCGGCTGGCCATTCGCGGGCAGCTGGATGGCGCCCAACGCGATCCCTTCTGAAATCACACCATCGCCGTGACCTTGAATCGGTTCGCCTTCTAAGAACGCCCCCATACGATTGCATTGCTGCGTTAAGGTGTAAGGCTTTTGGTAGAGTACGCGTTTGGTGTGATCGGAAAAGTCCTTGGCCTGGTAAGATTCGATCACGGCGATGTTGAGCGTACTGTCATAGTGACGAGTGAAGTGGCGCTCGACCCATTGCGCTTTGTCGATGCTTGAGGAAGCGGGGCGCTGCTGAAGAATATCGCCTTTATTCAGCGCTTCTCCTGGGTGGCTAGGGTGGCCGCCTAATTGGTTGCGAACCACGGTCGCTGCGCTGTTAAACACGTCCGCGCCGACAAATCCCCCTTCGATGGCTAAATACGCGCGCATGCCGCTTCGGGCGACTGATAAGGATAAGGTTTGACCTTTTTTGAGCAAAAAACTGCGCCAATTGTGCAGTGGCTTGCCATCGATATCCGCTGGCATCGGCGCGCCAGTGAGCGACAACCAACAATCTTTTAGCGCTTTAAAGGCGGCATTACCTAAGGTAATTTCCAACGTTGGGCTGGATATGTCGTTGCCCAATAAGCGATTGGCCCAGCAATAAGCATGCAAATCCATCGGTCCACCACAGCTGAGTCCCATTTGCGCTACCCGATAACGGCCGGTGTCTTGAATGAGAGTTTGCATGCCCGGCTTCACGGTTAATAATGCCTTCATACTTGTCCTCCCATTTGCAAAAACGTGGCGCGGTCGATGGCTTCAAAGCGAATGGTATCACCGACTTTGAACGGCATCATCGGCTTGGCATCGATGTCGAATAAATCGATTGGGCAGTTGCCGATGATCTGCCAACCGCCGGGGGTGTCTAAAGGATAAACCGCCGTTTGTTGATCGGCGATGCCCACACTGCCTTTTTTCACCTGCAAACGCGGTTTGGCGTGGCGAGGCGTGGCTATGGCGGGGTCTACTGAGCCAAGAAACGCAAACCCCGGCGCAAAGCCAATGGCACAGACGGTGTATTCTTGGCCGGTGTGCTTCTCGATGACTTGATCGACCGAGAGGCCTTTTTGCTTGGCCAAGGGTTCGAGATCCTCTGCTACATCAGGGTGGTAATAGACGGGCAGCGTTAGGGTGTTCGCGGTGGCGTTCAGCGGCGATGTGGCAAAGCTTGGCCAGTGCGCTTCACACCATGTGGTTAAACTGGCGAGGTCGACTTTCAGCGGGTGATAGTCGATCAAGATCGAGGTGTAAGAGGGGATCACATCGAAAATGGCCTCGCCAAACTGGGCTTCGATGGCGTCGGTAAATCTCGCCAAGCGTGCAATGAGCGAGAGGTTGATTTCGTCGCTCACATAGACAATCAGCGACGATTCAGAGACAGGTAAGATCTTCATTGGCATTGGTCAATCAGTTGGCGCAGTTGGTAAACGGTGTTGATCGATTCTTGATTATCACCGTGAACACAAACGGTATCGGCTTGCAACGCTAAGGTTTGCCCGTCGATGGTGGTGACGGTCCCTTGTGTCACTAACTGTTTGACTTGGTTGATGATAAGTTCTGGCTCATGATACACAGTACCTGGCAATTGCCTAGACGCTAACGTGCCGTCCTCGGTATAGGCCCGATCGGCAAAGGCTTCGAACAATAGGGGAACCTGGTGTTGATCAGCAATGGCTTGATAGGCTTGATTATCCGCTTTAGCGAGGATCATTAACGGCAAATCAAATTTTGCTTCAGCGATGGCTTCGACAATGGCGCGATAAATATCGGCATTGACCATCATGTCGTTGTAGAGTGCGCCGTGGGGCTTGATGTAAGTGACGCTTGTGCCGTAGAGCTGACATAGGCCGATCAAAGCACCGACTTGATAAGTGAGCGCGTGTTTGATTTCGTCCAAGGTGTGGGGGATAGAGCGTCGACCGAAACCTTTTTTGTCGTCGTAGCCAGGGTGAGCACCGATACTGACATTGTGTTTGATCGCGCGTTGTATGGTTTGCGCCATGATGTCTGGATCGGAGGCGTGAAAACCACAGGCGACGTTGGCCATATCGATATGCGGCATGACCGCTTCATCCATTCCGACTGACCAAATGCCAAAACTCTCGCCTAAGTCACTGTTTAATTTCATTATCAATATCCTTATCCTGTTGTCACGAGACTGACCTTAGTCTCTTACAATCCATCCAATACCGCCACGCTACACACGCAATAGCCCTGTTTTGGGCGCGGTTTATTGCGTACAGGTGAATGGCGCATCGTCCGTTTTTTCGCCAACAAATGCAAAGTGCATTTAAATTAAATCGTAATTACTTTTTAATTGTTGTCAAACTGTTTATTTGCAGGTAGGGTAAAAATGTCGTATTTATGACCAGTGCCGCAGCGATATCATCAAATTCATCAATAAGCGTCGCGCACGCTTACTGAACGTTGTTTGCCCGTCGGCTCGGTTAATATGGAAAGGAAATTCGCCAAGGACACTCTAAGGAGAAGGCAATGAAATGCTCTAAATGGAACAAGTCACTACTCGCGTTAACGTTACTCAGTGCCAGCAGTGCCTACGCAGAAACGCGTTGGGATATGGCCACCCCTTACCCTGATGCCACTTACCACACACAAAATATCGTTGAATTTGCTAAAGAAGTGAAAGCGGCGACCGATGGGGAACTCAACATCGTGGTTCACACCGGCTCGTCTTTGATCAAACACCCTGAAATTGCGCGTGCGGTTAAAACGCGTCAGGTGCAAATTGGCGAAGTCTTCATTGGCATTTTGGGCAACGAAGCCCCCATTTATAAGTTGGATAACCTGCCGTTTCTCGCCACCAACTTTGATCAAGCGAAGGCCTTGTATGACGCTTCCAAGTCGGCGTTAGAAGCTCAGTTAAACAAAGATGGCATGATGCTGCTTTACTCGGTGCCATGGCCACCGCAAGGGATTTACAGCAAGCAAGCGGTGGTGGATGTCGAGGACATGAAAGGGGCCAAAATGCGTGCTTACAGCCCAACTTTGTCTCGCTTGGCTGTGTTGCTCGAAGCCACGCCAACCACAGTACAAAATGTCGAAATTCCTCAAGCTTTCTCGACCGGAATTATCGACATGATGATCACCTCTTCCACCACAGGGGTTAACTCTCAATCCTGGGATTACCTCAGCTATTACAACGACGTGCAAGCTTGGATTCCCAAAAACATGGTGATCGTCAATCAGCGCTCCTTTAAGCGTTTGCCAAAAGAAGTGCAAACTGAACTCCTAAATGCAGCGAAAAAAGCCGAGCAGCGCGGTTGGCAAATGGCCGAAGAAGAAACCGTGTCAAAAACTCAAGGGCTTGCTAAGAACGGTATCGAAGTGTCACAGCCAAATGAAGGGCTTAAAGCCTCGCTGCAAGACATCGGTGCTGTGATGGCCAATGAATGGAAAGAAGAAGCTGGCGCGACCGGATCTCAGGTTCTCGACAGCTATTATCAATCACAGCAATAATTCTGTGATCATACAGCAAACGGGCGCACGGCGTGAGCTGAGCGCTCGCTTTGTTGCTTTTTAAATGGCTTTCAAGCCTTTATCACAGACCTTTATCACAGACTAAGTGAGTTGCGCAGTGTTAAATAGCCTGTATTCAACAAGTGATAAACGGCACAAGTCAGAGAATGACGAAAGAAGACCCGTTATTTACGTCATGGGTGTGCCGCAGCAACCCGAGACTAAAAACAAGTAACGAGAACCACAATAACGCAGAACAGGGAGTTCGATGATGCGTGATGGATTGGATAAATTGTACCGCTGGTCGGGCGCAGTCTCCGGGCTGTGTATTGTTTTAATTTGCCTTATTATTTTGGCCCGAGTCGTGGGGCGCTGGTTTGGCGTCGCTATTCCATCGAGTGAAGATTTGGCCGGCTATCTGTTGGCTTCTGCGAGTTTTCTCGCCTTGGCCTACGCCTTTCGCCAAGGGGCACATATTCGTGTCAGCTTGTTTACCCAGCGGCTTGGGGCGCGTTATTTGCGTATCGTTGAATCCTTAGTCTTGCTGTTTGCCTCTGTGTTGTCGGTTTATTTGAGCTATCAGCTTGGCTACATGGTCTATGAATCTTGGTTATTTGACGATGTTACTCACGGCTATATTCCGATGCCCTTGTGGTTAGTGCAATTCCCTACCGCCTTGGGGGCGCTGTTGTTTGCCGTATCGGTGGTGGATACGTTAATTCGTTACCTGACCGGCGCAGAAGCGATTCCCGCCTCAGATGAAGAACAACTCGTACAGCAAAATACGATATCAGGAGAAGGCCAATGAATGAGTTAATGATTGGCGTAATAGCCCTGATCGTCCTATTTACCTTACTGGCGGGCGGCACCTGGATCGCCTTGTCTTTGGTGTCTGTCGGCATTGTCGGCATGAGCTTACTGGGCAATCAATCGTTTGGCCTTATCTATGCCACCACGACATGGGGCGCGATTTCAGATTGGTCATTGGCCGCCTTGCCCTTGTTTATTTGGATGGGCGAGATTTTGTTTCGCACTCGCTTGTCTAAAGACTTGTTTGAAGGCCTGACCCCTTGGCTCAATCGAGTGCCTGGCTCGTTGTTACACGTCAATATTCTCAGTTGTGGCATGTTTGCCGCCGTGTCGGGCTCGTCGGCGGCCACTGCAGCGACGATCGGCAAAATGACCCTGCCAGAATTAAAGCGCCAAGGGTTTGATGACAAGATGGCGATCGGTACTTTAGCCGGCTCAGGCACGTTGGGGCTTTTGATCCCGCCATCGATTATTTTAATTGTTTACGGCGTGTCGGCAGAAGTCTCGATTGGCCGTCTGTTCATCGCCGGAGCCATCCCCGGGATCATGCTGTTGGCGATGTTTGTGGCGTTTACCATTTATTGGTCATTAGCCCACCCTAGAATTGCCCCTAAATCCACCATTCAATACACTTGGGCGGATAAGGGCAAAGCCTTGGTCAAATTGATCCCTATCTTGTGTTTGGTGGTGTTTGTTTTAGGCTCAATTTACGGCGGGATCACCACGCCAACAGAAGCGGCCTCATTTGGGGTGTTAGGGGCATTGATTCTCGCGCTTACCAGCCGTACCTTGACCTTAGACACCTTTGTCCAGAGTTTGATGGGGGCGGTGAAAACGTCCTGTATGATCATTTTTATTTTGGCGGGAGCGGCCTTTTTAACCGTGGCGATGGGCTTTATCGGCTTGCCGAGAATGTTGGCAGAGCACATTGCACTTCTCGAATTATCTCCATACATGCTGTTGTTTTTCCTAACCATTTTGTTTGTCGTTCTCGGGTGTTTTCTCGATGGGATCTCGGTAGTGGTATTGACGACGTCCGTCGTATTGCCCATGGTGACCCAAGCGGGTATCGACCCTCTGTGGTTTGGTATTTACATTGTGCTGGTGGTCGAAATGTCGCAAATCACCCCTCCGGTTGGCTTTAACTTGTTTGTGATCCAAAGTTTGACCGGCAAAGATATCTTATATGTGGCCAAAGCGGCACTGCCCTTTTTCTTTGTGTTAATGTTGGCGGTGGTGGTGGTGACGGCGTTTCCACAGTTGGTCACCTGGCTACCGATGACAATGACGAAATAACTAAGAGAACGGGAGAATGGTCTATGAATGAGCCAGTGACTAAAAGGCCGATTGTCTCTTCTTCACACCTTGCGACAGCAGAGGGGATGGCACTCAGTGAATTTGAATACGCCTTAACTATGATGAACAATGCCTTTCATCGTTGGATGCAATCTTGCAGTAGCGCCACCGGGATTTCTGAGCTGAGTCCGCTCGATATTATGGTGGTGCACAATGTGTATCATCGCGAGCGTCCTAAGCGCATCGCCGATGTGGCCTTTACGCTGAATATTGATGATTTGCACACGGTGTCCTATTCGGTGCGCAAACTGGTTAAGCTTGAACTAGTACAAGGTCGGCGCCAGGGCAAAGATACTTTTTATTCGGTGACGGAAGCCGGGGAAGATTTTTGTAACCGCTACAAAGAAACCCGCGAGCAGTTGTTGGTCGATGCGATTAAAAAGCTCGGCATGGATGAACAACTCGGTGACATTGCCAGCGCGATGCGGACGTTATCGGGCTTTTACGATCAAGCCTCTCGGGCGGTGCGATCGCTGTAAAAGTCGTCGGATCATGCAGTTTTTGTTATTTAACTGCATGATTTTTAACCTTGTGCTATACTCTACCGTGTGATTAGAAACACAGGGGAAAAACTATGGCTCCAGGTGCGAAAGACCTTAAGGAAGATGAGTTATATATCGCATTAATAAGCATACATGGATTGATAAGGGGCACAGATTTAGAATTAGGCCGAGATGCCGATACCGGCGGCCAGACCAAATACGTAGTCGACTTAGCCAAAGCGCTGGGTAAAAACCCGCAAGTGAGCAGAGTGGAGCTGATCACCCGTCGTATTCAAGACCCGCATATCGATGCAATTTACTCCACGTTCAGTGAATCCCTCAACCAAGGTAGCCGGATCGTTCGCATTGATGGCGGCCCTTCAGAAACCTATTTTGCCAAAGAAAAACTTTGGGATTATCTCGACAGTTTTGCCGATAACTTACTCGATTATTTTCGCCAGCAAGACCGCATGCCCGACGTGCTGCACAGCCACTATGCCGATGCCGGTTACGTCGCGACAAAATTGCACTTACAAACGGGGATCCCACTGGTGCACACGGGCCATTCGTTGGGCCGAGATAAGCGAAAACGTTTGTTAGCCAGCGGCATGAGCCGGCAGCAAGTTGAAGAAAAATATAACATTTCTCAGCGTATTTATGCCGAAGAAAGCGTGCTCGCCAACGCGGACATGATCATCACCAGTACCCATCAAGAAATCAGTGACCAATACGACCTCTACGACTTTTACAAACCCAATGCCATGAAGGTGATCCCGCCCGGGACGTCATTGGATGATTTTCACCCGCCGCAGTTAGGTGAGCCAGTTTCGGAGATCCGAAAGTCGATCAGTCGCTTTCTCGACGACGCGGACAAACCGATGATCTTGGCCTTGTCGCGCCCTGATCCGCGAAAAAACATCGCCTCCTTACTCAAAGCGTATGGTGAGAATCCTACGTTACAAGAAAAAGCCAACTTGGTGATCATTGCCGGCAATCGCGACGATGTGCGCCAAATGGATGAAGGAGCTCAAAGCGTTTTGAGCGAGTTGATGGTGCTGATCGATGTCTACGATCTGTACGGCAAAGTCGCGTTGCCCAAGCACCACCTTTCCGAAGAAGTACCCATGATTTATAAAATGGCTGCCAATTCGATGGGGGTGTTCGTCAATCCAGCGCTGACTGAGCCCTTTGGTTTGACTTTGCTCGAAGCGGCGGCCTGTGGGTTGCCGTTTGTCGCAACCGAAAACGGTGGTCCTGTCGATATTGTGCACAACTGTCAATGCGGCTTGTTGGTCGACCCTTTAAACGTCACTCAGATTGGCGAGTCTATAGAATCACTGTTAACTGACCCCGACAAGTGGCGTCAATATTCACAAAACGGCATTAAAAATGTCGCAGAGCAATATTCTTGGCAGCACCACGCCAAACAGTACCTCAAAGAAGTCAAACGCCTTGCTTCGACGCCGGCGACGGTTATTGCCCAAGATGAAATTCGTTTAGCCTCGCGTCATGTCCCACGAATGCTGGTGTCGGGGTTAGATCGCACCTTGCTTAGCCCGCAAAGTGATGGCTTACAAGATTTTTCTAAGCTGATGAAAAGCAAGCGCAAAGAGTGTGCGTTTGGCATTGCCACAGCGCGGCCTTTAGACAGTGTGTTGGCGGTGATGAAAAAGCACGGCTTGCCAAAACCGGATATTTTGATCTGCAGTTTGGGCACCGAAATTTATTTTTCTCGCGAACTCAACCCAAGTACCGATTGGCGACAGTACATAGATCACAACTGGAATAGCAAAGCGATACGGCGCATCTTGTCGAAGTTTAAAGGCCTGAAACGCTTGCCTCAAGACCAGCAAAGCAAGTTTAAATTAGCCTACGAAATGGTCTCCGATGAGGTGACCTACGAGGACATTGTTGCCGCCCTTCGCAAGGAAGAACAAACCGTTAATGTGTTTTTGTCTAATGAGCGTTTTATTGATGTGCTGCCCGTACGAGCCTCGAAAGGGTTGGCGCTTCGCTATGTGGCGCGTTTGTGGGAAATCCCACTGCAAAACATTTTGGTTGCAGGCGGCTCAGGGACCGATGAGGACATGCTTGGCGGCAACATGCTCAATGTGATTGTCAATAACCGAAAACACGAACAGCTTTCAGATTACATAGAACAAAAAGCGATTTATTTTGCTGAAAAAAATTACGCCAACGGCATTTTGGAAGCGATAGAGCACTTTGACTTTTTTGGTGCAGGAGAGGGTAATGAGTAATCCACTATTAATTTGTACCGACCTTGATCGCACTTTGTTACCCAATGGCGTGCAGCAGGAATCCCCTGGAGTGAGGGTGCATTTCCACCGGTTAGCGCAAGACCCGAATACCATTATTGTCTATGCCACAGGCCGAGATAAAACATTGGTCGATGAGGCGATCGCACAATATCAACTGCCATTACCTGATTATTTGATTGCCGATGTGGGCTCGAGCATTTATTCCCGTGACGGTGAGCAATGGGTGCAGTGGCAAGGGTGGCGTGAGCGCCTTCGCCAAGATTGGGATGGCTATTCGCGTGAGCAAATGAGTCGTTTGTTTCCCCTTTCTGAGCAGGTGACGGCTCAAGACGAGTTTCATCAGGGCGAGTTTAAATTGAGTTTTATGATCGAACCGGTCGAGGCGTTAGAGGGGGTGTTGGCTGAGTATGAGCAAATCATCCAAGATAACGAGTTACGCTGTCACTGTATTGCCAGTGAAAATGAATATGACAATCACGGTCTGATTGATATTTTACCAACCCAAGCCAATAAGTTGTATGCCTTAGAATACGTCATTGAGCAAATGGCACTCGACCCGAATCAGGTGCTGTTTTCTGGCGACAGTGGCAATGATATTCAAGTATTGGCTAGCCACTTTCCTTCGGTATTAGTGGCCAATGCGACCGAGACCATCAAGAGTAAAGCCATTGCCATGGCCAAACAACAAGGTAACAGTGATGCGTTGTACTTGGCTAAAGGTGAATCGCCAGAGCTCAACGGCTGTTACAGTGCGGGGATCATCGAAGGATTGCATCACTTTTTCCCGCAATTTCGCTTTGAATTAACTTAATGGAGTAAGTATTCAATGAAACAACAATCAATCTATTTATTTGGGGAGGTGTTGTTTGACTGCTTTCCCGAGCAAGCGCCGGTGTTAGGTGGTGCCCCTTTAAATGTGGCTTGGCACCTACAGGGGTTTGGTTATTCGCCGTACTTGGTCACCTCGATAGGCGACGATGAACTGGGCAAGACGCTGCAGCATAAAATGCAGGAATGGGGTCTGTCTCAGCAATACGTTCAGATCAACTCGCAACTGCCCACCGGGACCGTGGCGGTCGAGATGATCGACGGTGAACCTCACTACGATATCGTGGGCCCTGTGGCTTGGGATGATATTGATGAACAACAAGTTCCTGAACCACAAAGCGGTTATTTTTACCACGGTTCGTTGGCGTGTCGCAATCACACCTCGAAACGGGCATTGGATCGTTTGCTGACTCACAGCCGCGATGATCGCATTATCGATGTCAATCTGCGCCCGCCACATTGGAGTAAAGACGATGTTCTGGCCAGTTTGCATTGTGGCTTATTGGTCAAGTTGAGTCTCGATGAGCTCTATACCTTGTCTCCTATTGAGAAGGGGGAGTGGCAAGAGCAAGCGTTGGCATTAAAGCAATCACTCGATATCGTTAATTTGTTGGTGACACGCGGGGCTCAAGGGGCGAGTTTGTTTGACGGCGAAGATCAACGCTTTGATACCGCAGAAGATTTCCACACGTTGGACAAGGCCAATTTTCCGGTTGGCGCCGGAGATGCATTCACCTCTGTGGTGATCATGGGGGTGATCAACCAATGGGATTGGTTAAAGACTTTAGAGCGCGCGCATCAGTTTGCCGGTTACATTGTCACCCAACCCGGTGCGGTGGTCGAAGATATAACGATCTATCAAGATTTTATTAATTTTTGGCACTTATAAGGGAGGTGAACTATGTATGAACCCGTCTCCCATACGCTGCTCAATCAAATCTTTGACGATCTGGCCCCTAAGTTGGGCGAAAAAGAGCTGCGTTTTTTCTACAGTCGCTTAGGGGCGAACTTTTACGCCATTCACGGTTTGTTTGAACGCTTGTACGGCAATCGCGATGATTTTTATCCCCACTTGCGCCATCTAGTTGAAGTGTTGACCATCAATTACATTGAACGCAGCCCAGAGCTGCGCAAAAAAGATCGCGAGCGAGAAGAAAATCATCAGTGGTTTTTGGATCAAAAATGGGTTGGGATGGCCTTATACGCCGATGGTTTTGCCAAAGACTTACAGGACTTAACCTCTCGAATCGACTATTTTTCTGAACTCGGGGTCAACTTTATTCACATTTTACCCATCATGGAGTGCCCAATTGGCAAAAGTGATGGCGGTTATGCGGTGAGTAATTTTCGCAAAGTCGATGAACGCGTCGGCACCAATGAGCAACTGCTTAATATTATCAATCATTGCAATCAAACCGATACCTTGATCGCTTTAGACATGGTGGTTAATCACACGTCCGATCAACACCAATGGGCGATGAAAGCCAAAGCCGGTGATAAGCAGTATCAAGATTGTTATTACATGTTTGATAATCGCGACATTCCCGACATGTTCGAGCACACCATGCCGGATATTTTCCCCGAGCAAGACCCCGGCAATTTTACCTATAATGAGCAGATGAACAAATGGGTGATGACGGTGTTTAATTCCTATCAGTGGGACTTAAATTACACCAATCCGGCGGTGTTTATCGAAATGTTGGAAAATATTTTGTTCTGGGCCAACCAAGGGGTGGATATTTTGCGCCTCGACGCGGTGGCTTTTTTGTGGAAAAAAATGGGCACGGCATGTCAAAACGAAGAAGAAGCCCATTTGATTTTACAACTGTTCAAAGACTGTTGTCAGATTGTGTCGCCGGGACTGCTGTTTATCGCTGAAGCTATCGTATCGCCCACCGAAATCATCAAGTATTTTGGTGAAGATGCGGTGGTGGCCAAAGAGTGTGAAATTGCCTATAACGCGACCTACATGGCGCTGATTTGGGATGCCGTGGCGACCAAAAACGCCAAATTGCTCAGTCAAGGGATCCGCAGTTTACCGGGCAAGCTCGAGCAAGCAACTTGGCTTAACTATTTGCGTTGTCACGATGACATCGGTTTTGGTTTTGATGACAACGACATTTACCACATTGGTTATGACGCTTATTGGCATCGCAAATTTCTCATCGATTACTTTACCGGTCAACATCCGAGCTCGGATGCCACTGGGCGTATTTTTGGTCAAAATGACAAAACCGGTGATGCGCGAATTTCAGGCTCTTTAGCCTCGCTTGTGGGGTTAGAGCAGGCACTGGCATCCGACGATCCACAACGGGTCGACGATTGTTGCCGTCACATTACCTTGCTGCACAGCCTGATCATGTCCTTTGGCGGTATTCCCTTGCTCTATTACGGCGATGAGGTGGGGATGCTCAACGATTATTCCTTTGAGTCTGACGAGCAAAAGAGTCATGATTCTCGCTGGTTGCACAGGCCGCGTTTTGATTGGCAACACCTTGAACGCCGCCACCAGGAGGGGACGGTACAACAACGTATTTTTCAAGATATCCGCAAGTTGATTGAGATCCGCAAAGCCACTCCGTCGTTTGCCGATTTCAACAATCGCGAGTTACTCGAGCTCAACAATGATAACGTGTTTGGGTTTGTGCGTTACGATGTGCAAAATCCATCAGAAAAGGTGTATGTGATTGCCAATATGTCGCTCGAGCCGCAGACCATTTCCTTACACGATATGACCAAATCTCAGTATGTGGTACATCATCAATTGGTCGACCTTTGGACGGGCACCTCACCAACTCTTTACGAGCAATCACTGGTGTTGGGTGGTTTTCAATTTTATTGGCTAAAATTGGCGTAATGTCCGCCAGGCTTTAACTTGGAGTAGAGGAAAGCCGGCGTCTTATTTTAGCCGGCTGACCTTTTCCTCAGTTGCAGAGTCACCCTTCTCTTGATTGTCGAATTTGGCTTGTCGTTGTACTTGTGACGGGGTCACACCGTAGCGCTGCTTAAACTGGCGATTAAAACTCGATTTTGAGTTGAAACCACACGCCATGGCAGCCGACATGATGGTGCCTTTCTCACCTAACTCGAGCAAGGATTTCACTTTGCTTAGGCGCAGTTCGTTGATCAATTGATAAAAGTTTTTGCCTAGCCCTTGATTGATGGTTCTCGATACGTCTCGATAAGGGAGGTTGAGCTGCTCTGCCAGTTGATAGAGAGAGAACTCACTGTCGGTGAAGGCTTGAGTGCGCTGTAAGTGCGCTACGATAGCACGTGCTTGTGGCGCAATGGTAGGATGGTGTGGCGTTTGGCGGGTAGGGTTGTCGTGGCGTTGCTGATGAGTCGCCTTGAAAGTGGCTGCAGTAGGGTCACCCAGTGAATGCGTGGAAAAAACAGGTTGCTGACGCGCCCCAAATACGGTGAGAAGTCCGATAAAAAACACAAACGACAATAATTGTACACGGACCACAGGCAGGGTATCGGGGACGGGGTCTTGGAGGTTATAAAGGAGGTTGATCACCGACAGTAACCCAAGCGTGGCCGGTAAGCTATAGACCCACGCTAAACGCCGTGACCATGACAGTTTGGCAAAGTAGTCTAAAATCGTCTGTTGGTGCTTGTGTAAAACCATCAGTGCGCTGACTGAGTACGCCAAAAATATCAGCGCGTTGATCAGGCCAAAGTGCTTCATTATCGGTAAAAACCAAGGGTCGAATGGGTTGGCCGTGAAGGTTAACATGGCTTGAGTGTCAAACTGTGGCGCTGGGCGCATAATACTTGGGTGGCTCATGAGTAGATACATGGCATAAAAAACCAAGGTTGGCAGCAAATGGGCAGCGTAAGTGGTAAGGCGTGGCGGTGAGGTTTGCGTTAAAGCGCGTAAATAAAGCAATAACAATGGACCATGCAACAAATTCAGTGTTGGATTGGTAAAATAGAAAAAGCGTCCGATGTCGATATGGTGGAATTCTAGCCCGGAATGGATCAAAGGCAACGACAAGACGATGAGCCAAGGAAACAGAATTTTCTGCGCGTGTGTTGGTGGCCTTTGAATGGCGAAAGTGATCATGGCCATGCTCGCCCAAGCAAGACCCAACAGGCTGATTTCCCAATTTAATGTTTCAAAACCACTCAAGGTAAGTCCTTCTAAAAAGCTAAATTGATATTTTTTTAGGTGCCATTCACCGCCATTGGGACGCCAGTGGTGCTTGGTTCAATTAATGTGTTCTGGCATGTTCCTTATTTAGGCAGAATCCATATGAATCATTCTATCACCACTTTATCGCTGATGACGGCAGCACTGATGAGCACTCAGCCGGCCTTAGGTGACACGTTTTTACCTGTGCTACCGGGGACTGGGCAACGTCAACACTACGATACACAAGGCAAGGTGCTGGCGGTATCATCTTCAAGTGTTTATACCGGGCAGGATGCCTCTCACCCCGGACATGGTTTGCGCTATCGAGATAATGGCGATGGCACAGTCACCGATTTAAACACCGGATTGATGTGGCAAAAAGCTCATGACTTCACGCGTCGTACTTTAAAGCAGGCCAAGCGACATGTCGAGAATATGACGCTGGCCGGTTACGACGATTGGCGCATTCCGACCATCAAAGAGTTGTATTCGCTTGCGGACATGGAGGGCCAATTAATCAAACCCGGGGATGATGGGGTCAGTAAACCTTATATCGACACCGATTACTTTGATTATCAATACGATCGTCATTTAGCTTTCGCGGGGCAATTTTGGTCCAGTACCGTGTATGTCAAAGAGGCGATTCAAAATTTTTCTAAGCACGGCGGTTTGCTGGGGGCTTTTGGCTTTAACTTCTCGGATGGCCATATTAAGTCGTATGAAACCGGTCTATTTTATGACGGCACAGAAATTACTCGCGCTGATAATATGTTTGTCCCGGGCTGTTTTGTGCGAGCAGTGCGCGGCAGCACAACACTGTATGACATGCATTACGTGGATAACCAAGATGGCACGGTCACCGATACGTCCACCCATTTGATGTGGGCAAAAGACGACAGTGGCAAACGAATGAATTGGGTCGAGGCGCTCGAGTACGCTAAGCAATCAAAGTTAGCTGGCCACAATGATTGGCGCGTCCCTAATGCCAAAGAGTTACAAAGCTTAGTGGATTACCAAAAAACGCAATTCCCAGCCATTAATACAGCGTATTTTAATACCACGTTAAAGCAATTTAACTCGCCAAAAGACAGTTATTATTTTTGGACCAGTACCACGCAAGGGGATTTTAAGTGGACTGCAGATTACGTGTCGTTCGCTCAGGCGTGGAGTAAGAAAAACTCACAGGCGACGACTTATTATGATTGGCATGGCGCGGGGGCACAGCGCAGTGATCCCAAAGCGGGTCAACCGAGTGACTATGAATTGGCGTCGAAAATGGCGTCGGATTATATTTCGATTGATAACTGGGTTCGCTTGGTCAGAGACGCAGATTGATTGAAAGGAAACCAAGGTCGCTTCGCTCAAAGAACAGTGAAGGAGAGTCTAGGACAGTCTAGGACAGTGTGACACAGTGCAAGACAGTCAAACACAGTAAAAGACAGGGGCAAGATCACTTCGTTTCAAGATCGCTGCGCTGCAAGTGGCAAGGAACAGACAGTGAAGGACAGTCTAGAACAGTGTGACACAGTGTAAGACAGGTAAACACAGCGGGACACGCATGAAATCGAGCGGTGGAAATTGGTGAGTGTCCCGCTATTTTTGTACAAAGCAGGGGCAAGATCACTTCGTTTCAAGATCGCTGCGCTGCAAGTGGCAAGGAACAGACAGTGAAGGACAGTCTAGAACAGTGTGACACAGTATAAGACAGGTAAACACAGCGGGACACGCATGAAATTGAGCGATGGAAATAGGTGAGTGTCCTGTAAATGGTGTACAGCAGTCAACATGGTGACGGGGTAACGAAATGGATAACAACAAAATGGCTTCTAATGCGTCTTTTGTTTCGCGCTCTAAAGGGGCAATGCTGGGCTTAGCGCTCGGTGATGCCTTAGGGACAACATTGGAATTTAAGAGCAAAGACAGTTACGTGCCGCTAACCGATATGGTCGGTGGCGGCCCGTTTCGTCTCAATGCGGGTGAGTGGACCGATGATACTTCGATGGCGCTGTGTTTGGCCGAGAGTTTACTGGCCGTTGGTGATCACGATGCTCAAGATCAAATCGAGCGTTACCTTCGTTGGCGCGAAGAAGGGGAAAATTCAGTCAAAGGCTATTGTTTTGATATTGGTAATACCGTGAGCAGCGCGATAAATCGTTACCTTGATATTGGCGACCCTAATGCCGGTATTGAGGAGTCTTATACTGCGGGCAATGGCAGTTTGATGCGTTTGGCACCCGTGGCGGTTTTCTTTTCAACCGTGAAAGGGGTGAGCAAAGAGACCTTATTCGCCATGGCAGAAGCAAGTTCGGTGGTGACCCACGCTGAGCAAAGAGCGATCCAAGGGTGTCAAATAATGGCACATTTAATGGATAAGGTGTTTCATGGTGAGCGCGATAAGGCGGTTTTGTTCGCTTCTCTTGAGGCACAATTTTCCCATGTTCATGAGGATTTTTTCCCTCTGGTCTCAGGAGCGTTTGTGACTAAATCGCGCGATGAGATTAATGGGACTGGTTTTGTGGTCGATGCGTTAGAGGCGGCACTTTGGTGTTTTGCTCACAGTGATAATTTTGCTGAAGGGGCGCTGTTGGCGGCTAATTTAGGTGATGATGCCGATACAACAGCCGCCATTTATGGTCAATTAGCGGGGGCGTTTTATTCCCTTGAGGGGTTGCCATCCGATTGGCTGGCGAAGTTGGCTTGGCGAGAGAAAATTGAGGATTATGGTAAGCAGTTAAGTCAGTCTAGAACAGTGTGAAACAGTAATAGACAGGGGCAAGATCACTTCGCTGCAAGATCGCTGCGCTGCAAGTGGCAAGGTAAAAAGTGAAGGACAGTTATACACAGTGTAAGACAGTCAAACACAGTAAAAGACAGAGGCAAGATCACTTCGTTTCAAGATCGCTGCGCTTCAAGTGGCAAGGTAAAAAATTGAAGGCAGTGAAACACAGTATAAGACAGTGTAGGACAGTCTAGGAAAGGCACAGAGTGCGGGACACGCATGAAATTGATCGGTGGAAATTGGTGAGTGTCCCGTTATTTTTGACCAACGCTATCGAGTTTTTAATCTGTGATTTAGTCAGATTGGTACAATAGGTTATCGAAATTGACGTCTTATACCCCGCCCATTTGGGCGAGGTTTGACGACTAAGTTGCTAAGGGGCTCGTGTTTCATAAATGAAATCACAGCCTTTACATTATAGCTTCTTGGATGTGTTTAAATTTTTATGGTTTTAACCATTCCTGCTTCTGCATGACCTGGGATATTACATGAAAATTCGATGTTGTTGTCGCCATGGAAGTGCCACAGCAGTTGTTTTGCTTTGCCTGGTTTCACTGTCACACTACTACCGGTGTCGTGATCGTGATTTCCCATACTTTTCATCATCTTTCGATGCTTAACTTGTTCTGCAGGGCTCCCTATAGAAAATTCATGGTCAATGTTACCCGAGTTCATCACTACAAACTGTACGACATCATTTGGCTCAATTGTGATCTCTTGCTTGAAGCGAATAGTCATATCATCAGATAAGAGTACATAAACCACTTTATCTGGTTTGGAACCTTTTGCAGACATACCGACATCAGACATACCTTCCATCGCCATGTTAGAATGATCCATTTTTATATCGCCCATTTCAGAGTGGTTGTGTTGCTCATCTGCAATGACACTGCCAGAAAGTAGAATTAATACCAGAGTGCTGATTGTCTTTTTCATAATAAACCTCAGTTGCGTTTTCATTAATATAGCCCTTTGTGAAAGTAGGAGATCTTGAGTGTGTTTACGAGTTAACTTCGTACTGTTTCCAGAGTTTAAAAATTGCTGGCAGAACCAGCAGGGTGAGTATGATCGCCGAGGCCATCCCCCCAATCATAGGTGCAGCGATACGTTGCATAACTTCGGAGCCCGTTCCGGAACCCTGCATAATTGGGATTAAGCCGATAATGACTGTGAGAACCGTCATCATGATGGGACGAACGCGTAGTCCAGCGCCTTCGATTATGGATTCTTGCAAATCTTGTGATGTTAGAGGCTTTTTGTTTTCCTTTAAATCAAGCTTTCGGTAATGCCATGCTTGATTGAGGTAAACCAACATAATGACCCCTATCTCTACCGCTACACCAGATAGGGCGATAAAGCCTACGCCAACCGCTATAGAAAAGTTGTAGTTCAGGTAGTCCATCAACCAGAGTCCGCCGACCATCGCCAGAGGTAGAGTGAGCATGATGATCATGACTTCGCCAACACGTCTGAAGCTGAAATACAAAAGCAACATGATGATGGCAATGGTGA
This sequence comes from Vibrio sp. HB236076, assembly GCF_040957575.1. Classification (NCBI taxonomy): domain Bacteria; kingdom Pseudomonadati; phylum Pseudomonadota; class Gammaproteobacteria; order Vibrionales; family Vibrionaceae; genus Vibrio; species Vibrio sp. HB236076. Next base: position 819,864 of record NZ_CP162602.1, on the reverse strand, counting down.
CGGGTGTGACGATACTAAGCCGGGCTTTTGCGCGTTCCATGTATTCGTATTGCCCAGACCAGGCGAGGGAATAACCCGCTGGCAATATCAGTTGTTCGGATACGCTTTGTTTTGCTTGTGCGACATACGAACCAAGATCTCGGCCAGAAATATCGACAAAAACCCAGCCGTTTGGACGCGCATTTTCAGTTTTAATCATCGGTGGGCCATCTTCAAAACGGACCTCCGCCACGTCTGCAAGTGCGATATGTGCTCCACTTGGTGTCACCAGTGGAAGATTTTTCAGTTTCTCAACCGAATCTCGATATGTCTGAGGATATCGAATATTAATTGGATAACGCTCTAGACCTTCCGTTGTCTCACCAACATTCATACCGCCTATTGAGGTTGAAATTACTTGCTGGATTTGTGTGATACTAAGACCATAGCGGGCGGCTTCTTTGCGCTTAATATCAATAGTCACATATCTGCCCCCAGCGACACGTTCAGCATAGACTGACGCGGTACCTTCAATGGTATCGAGGATAGGTTCGATCTTCGCCCCAATGCTTTCAATCACTTTGAGATCAGGACCGGCTATTTTTATCCCGATTGGGGTTTTAATACCTGTCGACAACATATCGATACGAGTTTTGATCGGCATTACCCAGGCATTGGTTAACCCGGGGAATTGGATGAGATTGTCAAATTCCTGCCTTAGAGAATCCGTGGTGATCCCTTCACGCCACTCTTCTTTCGGTTTTAACTGAATAACCGTCTCAATCATGGTTAGCGGAGCTGGGTCTGTAGCGCTTTCTGCTCGGCCAACCTTGCCCCATACTGTTTTTACCTCAGGCACGGTTTTTATTAGCTTGTTTGTTTGTTGCAAGAGCTCGCGAGCTTTACCGATGGAAATACCCGGATAGGTTGTCGGCATGTACATTAAGTCGCCTTCGTCCAGAGGGGGAATAAACTCACTCCCCATCTTGGCAATAGGGATATAAGCGGATGACATCAGGATAAGTGCAATAAGCACGATACTTTTCGGGTATTTAAGACTGATGTTAAGTATCGGTTTATATAAGGAGATCAGAAAACGGTTAATGGGGTTTTTGTGCTCAGGTAGAATTTTTCCCCGTATCAGATACCCCATCAATACAGGCACCAGAGTAATAGACAAGCCTGCAGCTGCCGCCATGGCATAGGTCTTGGTGAATGCCAGTGGCGAGAACATTTTACCTTCTTGCCCTTCGAGCGCAAATACCGGTACAAAGCTCAGCGTAATGATAAGAAGTGAAAAAAATAATGGCGCACCGACTTCTTGCGCTGCTTTCCCAATGACCTGCCATCGGTTTTTATCTGTTAACGGCGTTCGCTCAATATGTTTATGCACGTTTTCTATCATCACGATAGCTCCGTCAACCATGGCACCAATCGCAATCGCAATCCCTCCTAGTGACATTATGTTGGCGTTAATCCCTTGCCAATACATGATGATAAAAGCTGAAAAAATACCCACGGGTAAGCTAAGTGCAATGACTAACGATGAGCGGATGTGATAGAGAAAAAGCGCACACACAATGGCGACCACAAAAAACTCTTCCGCCAGTTTTTCCCACAGGTTGTCGACCGCTTTATTGATCAGTGTTGAGCGATCGTAAGTGGCAACAATCTCAATGCCTTCCGGCAGGCTGGATTTAAGCTCAACAAGTTTCTGCTTTACATTGCTGATGACATTACTGGCATTTTCCCCAAAACGCATCACAATCACACCGCCAACGGCTTCACCTTCACCGTTAAACTCAGAGATACCTCGACGCATCTGAGGCCCCAGATTGATATCAGCAATATCACCCAATAGTAATGGGGTTCCCTTTTCGGTCACCTTAAGTGGCAGTGCTTTAATATCTTCTATACCGGACAAGTACCCCGTTGTTCGTACCATATGCTCTGCTTCAGCGACTTCAATTACTGATGCCCCCGTTTCCTGATTACCCAGTCTAATCGCCTCATTGACTTGTTGTAGTGTGAGGTCGTAAGCACGTAGTTTGGCAGGATCAATGTGTATTTGGTATTGCTTAACCATACCGCCAACGGTAGCGACTTCTGAGACCCCATTAACGGTTTGTAGCTCATATTTTAAGAACCAGTCTTGATAACTTCGAAGCTCAGATAAATCGTGTTTACCGCTTTTGTCTTGAAGGACATAACTGTAAACCCAGCCGACACCCGTGGCATCTGGCCCAAGTGTCGGCTTGGCATTGTCAGGGAGGTTCGGTAAGACCTGGCTGAGATACTCCAGTACTCTAGAGCGAGCCCAGTAAATATCTGTATTATCATTAAAAATGATATAAACATAGGAATCTCCAAAGAAAGAGTAGCCACGTACGGTTTCTGCACCTGGTACAGCTAGCATGGCTGTCGTTAATGGGTAAGTCACCTGATCTTCGACGACTTGCGGGGCTTGTCCTGGGTAACTTGTTTTGATGATAACCTGAACATCAGAGAGATCAGGCAGTGCATCGATAGGGGTGTTTTTTATGCTAAACACACCGGCAAAAACGAGCAACAAAGTCAAAATAAGGACGACAAACCGATTGTTGATGGACCATCTTATAATGTTAGGGATCATTGATTGCCTCCGACTGGCTCAAGCGCAACCAATTTGGGCTCACTATCTGATCGGTTGATGAGAAACCGAACTGACTGCCCTTCGGTAAAGTGGTTTAAGTTGATGCTCTCATCTACAGAGAAGTTCATTTCTCCCGCTTCCCAATACCAATCAGGGATGGGGTCGTGCACGACAGTTAACATACCAAAATCGGCCATGAGCATACTTATCTTCCCAGAGCTCCAAACCTCGTTGGCAATATCAGAGTCGCCGACGTTGAAGTCGAGAATTTCATATTGACCAGAGTCGGTTTTGTGAATTTCAAACTCGATAGATTGACCGGGTTTAATCATGGCTATATCCAAACCCTCTGCAAAGTGAAAGTTCATGACCATTCCTGGCCATTGCCACTCTTCAACGGGTTGATGATTAATCGTCGCCATGCGATGTCCAACCATCATGTCGGTAACTTGTCCTTTGACCCAGACACTAGAGTTCTTGGCCTGCACGCCATTGATTCGCTCTAGCTCTGCGGTTTGACTGGATTCAGAGTCGAGCATAAATTGAGCGGAGGTGACGACCTTATCTCTTGCAGATAGGCCAGAAATAACCTCAATAACGTCTCCGGCTTCTCTGCCCACCTCGATTCTTGCGGAGCGGTAGTTTCCATTGCCTTCAGACAGCACAACTCGGGTCATCCCCCCCGAACGAATGACCGATTCTCGTGGGATAGTTAGGACTGGTGTTTTCGATTCTGCCTGAAGTATCACGTTAGCGAACATATTGGGTTTGAGTAGGCCATCTTGGTTTGAAAACGTTAAGCGCACTTTAAGCGTTCTTGTTCTCGCATCTAAAATGGGATAGATATAATCAACGTTTCCTTGCCAGGTTCGACCGGGAATAGCGGCTAGTACCATAGAGGCACGAGTGCCTATTTCAACCCAGTGTGCTTGACGCTCAAATACTTCTACATCGACCCAAACCTCATCGAGCGGCCCTGCTTTGATAACTGTTTGAGCGGGGGATATGTAACCTCCTTTGCGGATGTTTAATTGAGCGATCACACCATTAGCAGGGGCGTTTATCGCGATGTTTTTGCTCGTTCGTCCTTGTTTTACCACCTGGTTAATCTGGTTTTTATCCATCCCCAGCACAACCAAGCGCTCTCTCGCAGCGTTAATCAAACCTTTACGACCAGTGCGATAGGCATTGAGCAATTCTTCTTGTGCTTTCACTAATTCAGGAGAGAAAAGAGTAAAAAGCACATCACCTTTAGATACCTGTTGTCCAACTGTATTCACATTAAGGTGGTCTATCCAGCCAGTCACTCGGCTGTTGATTTGCCACAAACGACTTTCATCAAACTTGATGTATCCCACGGTATCAATTTGCGGTGTCAATTTATTGAAAGAGGCACTGGCGGTTTTAACGCCGAGATTGTTTTCTACTGCTGGGTCAATCTTAACCGTGCCTTTCTTTGATTGGTTTGAGGAGGTTTCATCGTAAACCGGGATAAGGTCCATTCCCATTGGAGACTTGCCCGGAGAATCTCGGCGATAGTTAGGATCCATGGGGGCCACCCAATAAAGAGGTTCTTTTTCTTCTGCATCGGATATAGAGCCTGGGCCCATTTCATGCCCGCCCATAAAGTATTGATTTGCGGAAAAACCTAAAATGCCACCGATAAGCAGTGCCAATGTAGCTACAGGTAGTGATTTCATTGATTGTTCTCCTCAAGCTCATAAGCGGTACTCAGTTCAGTGATATTTTGGTCGTAGCGGTTGAGTACATAGGCAAGTTCATTTTGGGTGTTGTTTATGTCGGCCACTAAACGCGCCTGTTCTTTCGCGATCATGAGCTCATCTTTGGCTGCACTAATGAGTTCACTAAACTGAGCCGTATTATTTTCATACCCACGTTCAATGGCTTGAGTACGTTCTTTGGCTTGTTTGACTAACACTTTTTGATAGCGGTTAATACGGTCTTGCAAATTGTGTTTATCGGAAATTAGAGTGTTGACTCTGGCATTCATCTGAACCAAAAGGCGATCTTTTTGAGATTTGGCCGCACTAAGACGATGTTGTGCTGCTGAGTATTGTCGATCTTGTTTTTTATCAGTGAATAGAGGTATATCCATCGTTAAATAAGCGCTGACTAAATCGGATGCGGGCTGTCCATCCATACTGTTCGCTTGTCTGAAGGCATATGCCACTTCAACACCGAACTGAGGTCGGTAAGATTGCTCAGCGATAGACACTTGAGTTTGTTTGCTCTGTATTATTTGTTCTACGGCTTTAACTTTCGGGTGAGTTGCCAGTAAATCAAAATACGCCATCGAGTCAGAGTTGCGGGTTTTGTCGATAGCGAGCAATGATTGCCAGTGGTTTTCTAAAGAGTCATTTAGTTGAGCTTGTTGAAGGTATTCAGGTTCCACCCACTCAGAGAGTTGTGCACGAATACGCTGTTGCATTTGACGATTTTTCTGGATTTGCTCGTTGAGTTGACTTACCTGAAGCTCAGCGTAAAGCAAGTCTTGTGTTTCACTTTTACCGAGCGAGTAGTTGGTCTCAATAAAGCGGCGCATTTGCTGCATGAGTTGATGCATTTCATTAATAAGCTCACGCTCACGAGTCAGGTAGTTTAGCTCTATCCACAGCTGCGTAATACTTTTGGCGATATCAAGTTTTCGCAGATCTGCCTTATAATTCATCGCCTGAGCCTGTTGCTGATAATGTTTTTTTGATAAATCGAGTGTGGCGCCACGGCTGAACTGCTGAGAGAGTCCAATAGAAATATTGGTCATGGCATCATCATCGAGCTGAAAACTGTCGACAGGTAGACCACTCACTCCAAATTTTACTTTTGGGTCTAACAAGGTTGCGCTGGCGATTCCGGTTTCCTTAAGTGATAAGGATTGTAAGTTGAGCTGAACGACGCCCTGATCACGGGCTACCGCAAGTTCAATAATGTTATTTAACGTCAATTGGCCTTCACTGGCATAGGAAGGTGTCAGCACAGTATTTAATAGCAGTGCTAGAGATACGGTTTTGATTTTCACTTTTAATTCCAATCGTTTACAGGTGTAAGTGATTAGCAAAACTAATCGCTTGCAAACAGAATGAGTCACGCGGGAAATGCGCGTGAAAAGAGAGTGATGATCGAGATCATCTGATGGAATTTAAGCGATAGGGGGACGGAAAAGTGAACTGGAAATTGAGTTAATTTGATTATTCAGTTCTTTTGAAATAAGAACGAGGCCGAAACTTTGCGAAAAATTATAAGTCGATGGGGTAAAAGTAGTATGGACAGTGAAGCAATGACTGTAGCATTGGTTTTCTGAGGCTTTATCATCACAGCATATAGTGTTGTCACTAGCGATACTTTGTTGAGGTGAATCGCAGTGTGAGCCGCTCGAATCGGCTGCCATACTCATTTTAGGTGATGAGTGAGCATTGACAGAAATAAGAGGTGAAGCAGGGAGAGCGCTAGATAGTGTTAAAACTACTAACGTTACAAATGTCACCCAAATTGTGTGCATTTTTTTTCGCATCACAAACACTTATTTTCTATAGATACAATAAATATCTACTATAGCTTTCATGCTGTCAATAAAATACTACACCGAGAAGGGCAGTCTAGAACAGTGTGACACAGTTTTAGACAGTCAAACACAGTAAAAGACAGGGGCAAGATCACTTCATTTCAAGATCGCTGCGCTGCAAGTGGCAAGGTAAAAAGTGAAGGACAGTCTAGGAAAGGCAAAGAGTACGGGACACGCATGAATTTGAGCGGTGGCAATAGGTGGGTGTCCTGTAAAAATCATTAGAGGCAGAATGGAACTTAGAGCATTTGAAAAGCGCGATCATCACCTGCTTATCAGTTGGATTGACTCGGATAAATTGAACTATCAATGGGGCGGACCAAACTTTGAGTTCCCTTTGGACTCGACGCAAATTAGTAAGCATTGCTCGCAACCGGACGTATTTCCCTTTATTTTTGTGGTCTCAGGTCAGAGTGCGGGTTATATAGAACTATTCAAAGTGACGGAGTCTCACTTCAGAATATGTCGTGTGTTTGTTTCAGTCAGTTTTCGTGGTAAGGGTATTTCAAAGCTCATGCTTGGTCAATTAATTGATTTAGCGAAAGAAAAACACAGCGCTAACTTATTGTCATTAGCTGTATTTGAACAAAATACAGTGGCGATACATTGCTATGAGTCATTGGGTTTTACGGTCACATCTTATGAAAAAGGTTCTCGCTTTTTCGACGGAGAGGCTTGGGGCCTTTTACGGATGGAAAAACGACTATAGAAAAAATTCAGTGTCGAACGGTGAAGCTTGATTTGGGACAGCTAAGTTAGGAATTACATAAAGTGCAGTGCCTTAAGAGCGGGATTGAAGTCCCTATTTTGGTGCGTATTCGCTGTTACTGCTGGTGGTAATCGTTACTGCGCTTTTGATGTTAGGGTAAATATAATCAATGGCTTAAAGCTTGCAATAGAGAGTGGGAATTTTAATTACCCATCAAGGATGAGCGATGAAAACGAAAATTATTTCCCTATGTATGTTTATTTTATCTTCTAGTTTAGCGTTTAGTACGCCAACCTACGCAAAAAAAGCGTTAATCATAGTTGATATGCAGAACTGTTTTGTTTCAGGGGCGGATTCTGTCGTGCACAGTCTGCCAGTGAAAGGAGGAAGGGATATCGTGCAAGGGATTAATCAATTGCAAGAAAAGTTCGATATCGTTGTGGCAACAAAAGATTGGCATCCCGCCAATCATGGCAGTTTTGCCAGTCAACATTCAGGAAAAAAACCGTTTGATATGTCTGTACTTGGTGGAGTTGACCAGGTGCTGTGGCCCGATCATTGTGTGCAAAATACATTAGGTGCAGAGTTTGTTAACGGCCTAACAACTGACAAAATAACCCACACCACTTTTAAAGGTTTGGATCCTAACGTAGACAGCTACAGTGGCTTCAAAGATAACAATCAATCGGCTAAAACCGACCTAGACGACTTTTTAAAATCGCAACAGGTGGATGAAATCTATGTGGTTGGGCTGGCAGCAGACTACTGCGTGAAAGCCACCGCGATTGATGGAGCTAACTTGGACTATAAAACGTACTTTATTAAAGACTTAACCAGAGCCGTTGACCCAAGTGAAGAAAATATCCAGAAAATATATTCAGAACTTGAAAAGTCCGGTGTTGAAGTTATCTCATCAGAAACAATTTAAACCGCTATTTTTAGTAAATGACAGTTAAGGACAGTCTAGTACAGTCAAACAAAGTAAAAGACAGGGGCAAGATCACTTCGTTGCAAGTGGCAAGGTAAAAAGTTAAAGACAGTCTAGAACGGAAAAGAGTGCGGGACACGCATGAAATTGAACGGTGGAAATTGGTGAGTGTCCCGCTATTTTTTGCCACTGTTATTCGACAGGATTTATTGATTCCACTGCACACGCTTGAGTTCAATTGAGGTTGTGCATTCACCGAGCAATGGGCCTAATTCCAGAAAATGAGACGTTTGCTTATGCTGCTCTAGAGCCTCTTCGTTTTCCCAACACTCTTTGATAAAAAAGGTGTTTTCATCAATCACTTCACCTGAGCAGTATTCAATACAGCCGGGTTCTTTTTGGCTTTCTGAGCACAATTTGGCGAGAATTTCCTTAAACTCTGAAAGCTTATCTTCCTTCGCTTTCAGTGTGACGAGAAGATTGACGTTGTTTTGCATTTTCATATCCTATTGATACATAAGAGACAGACAGTAAAACACAGTAAACTGCAGTTTAAAACAGTGAAGTGCAGTCACTTTGCCGTGTGGGACAGTGAAACACAGGGGCAAGATCACTTCGTTTCAAGATCGCTGCGCTGCAAGTGGCAAGGTAAAAAAGTTTAAGACAGTGAAGGACAGTCTAGAACAGGCAAAGAGTTCGGGACACGCATGTATTTCAGGCGTCGAAATAGGTGAGTGTCCCGTTATTTTCTCTATCTAGCTCAAGGCTCAAGTAAGGTCAAAATCAAAAAATAAAGGTTTGGTTTTTTTTCTCGGTTTTCCTTGTGACTGTGTTTTACTGTCCCAAACTGTGTTGCACTGTCTTATACCTTGGGTTTTCTTTACGACAAATAAGGCATCAGCTCATCGTAATTTGCTAGCGTGATCTGCTGGCTCTGAGGGCTCGACTTTAAAGTGTGAATATCAATGTTGTAGGTATCGAGCCAATAGCGGATCAAGGAAGCATTGGTATGAATATCGAGTACCCCGTCTTGCATGCCATAATCTTTGGCGATCACCGCTTGTTGCTTGTCGTTCAATCGCGTATCTGGCGTGAGTTTGATTGTGATGTTGGTGTTCCACAGTGTATCGGAATTTTTTAAAAAGCGAATGCTGTCGTTGATGTCTGGCGTGCCGTGAATTCGACTCAGCACAAAGTCTCGGTAATCTTGGGCGTGTTCACAATAAGCGCGAACATGCCAGCGCAGTGGCGTCCAGACCAGGGTGTGTGGTGAGATAATACGCTCAACCAGTTCGCCATCTTTTAGCGGTGTGTAGCTAATATCGACACGTTTTTTTTCGCGTATCGCTTGTACCAATGGCCGTAGCACTTGGGCCGAGAGGTTGCGAGTGACGGGGTGTACGCGCTGTGTGTGCTCAAAGCCCATGTTGAGCTCGTGAAAGGTATCAGTCATGTCTTCGCTGCGTGCTAGGAGGTGTAAATACTCGTCGGCGTGGCCATTGGTCAGCTCAGGGGCAAAGGTGTCGCTGGGCTTGTAGCCTTTAAGGGATTTATCGTACACCAAGTTGCCCGGCGCAATGTCGGCAAGGTAGGTATTGATGTCTTTTGACGCTTGTTGCCTGCCAATACCGAAGTGTTGCATCAAATGGCTGGTGGTTAAGCGGCCTTCCCAGAGCGCGATAATTTCTATCATGCGGTAGCGAAATAATAAATCCCAGCGTATTGGCCATTTGCTCATGGTGAGGTGATCCCTGTCTAGTTATGCTACATGTTTATGTATTCAGTATTTACCTGTCGCGGTGGTTGGTAGATTATGAGTTTAGTTTCTATTGGTCAAGTCACATTGGCCAAGTGATGTAGCAGATTGAGGGCATAAGACGATGACTAAGCAAGCGAATTACACCAAGTATCAAAAACGGGTGATTAAGTTTTTAGGCGATACCTTAGGCACGAAAACGCCGTTTCGCTATGAGCGGGCGCAGAATAATCATTTAAAGGTGTTGATCGATGGGGTGCCTAAGCCATTGTTTACCGGCTCGACGCCGTCAGATTGTAAGTCGCTGAATAATTTTATGTCTGAGGTGAAGCGGGAGTTAAGAGCGTTAAACACACCTCAAGAGGAGGTGGGCTCGAGCAGGGCAATCAAAGGCGAGGCTCAGGTGTCGACGTCGAACTTTGATGAGAAGTTGTTGCAAGGCTGTATTAAGTCGCTGCGCAATCGCCTTGAGGTGATTAAGTCGAAGGAAGAGGCATTAGTCATTGAGCATAAAAATGTTGAGGTGGTGTCTGATAGCCGTTTGCAGTCGGTGAAGCATGTGTTATCGCACGGGTTACAGCAAGCTAAGCAGCAGCGTTATGTTAAGCCCAAGGAGATGAAGCAGTTTGAGCAGCATTTGCTGAAGCATTTAAATTTTATGTTGCCGACCTTGGCGTTTTATTCTGATTTATTAAATAGCAAGTCTGGCTATCAGGCGGTGAAGTTATCTTCTGATGCATTACCTGTGGCACAAATGGAGAAAATGGTCAGTCAGAGTGATTGTGCGGCTGGGGTCGTGGGCAATATTTATCCGATTCAGGAGTCTTCGTTTAAAGAGGCGGCGCTTTGCGTTTCACAGGGTGAGTCGGGGTCGGAGCAGCCAGAAGCTGAGGCGCCAATCCTCGCCGTTGAGTCAGCAGCCAAGGGCCAAGCGGCGCAGTCGTTAATGGCGCTGAGTTCTGCCGAACGGATTGCTCAGTTTCGTTCGTTAAGTCGCGCGCAGTCTTTGTCTTTAATTGAGGAGATTGAGCAGGCGATGGCGTTAAATCGCGAGCAGGATATTGAATCGGTGGTGATGTTAATTAAGGAAAAGGGCCTGCCGTTGGAGTCAATTATCGCCAGGTTGGAGGCGTAAGGGCGTGACCATAGTGAGTAAGATAATCCATGCAGTTTGTTGTTCATGTTGAAGGACTGAACTCGTTACCATGATCATGCGTGGTAATGCAGATTCGAGGGTTAAATGTTGCGGCGAATAAATTGGCATGGTTGAAGTTGATGGGGCCTGTATTGGCTATTATTCTCATTCTACCGAAAAGTCAGCCAATTATATTTATAACAATCACTCAACCTAGATCACAAAAAACGCCCCACTAAGCGGTAGTTTGTTTGACTTACCATCCAAATCTCGCCAAACCAACCTGAGCTCTCCTGACAAATTGCTAACCTTAACTACACATATCAAGCCCCAAATAGTGAGGTAGAACAATGTCTAATCCACTGTTAAGAAAAGTGTTTTGCATCGAAATTGGCACTGGCATGAGTAAGCTCGTAATGCTGAAACTGGCCGATAACGCCAATAGCAACGGCGTGTGCTTTCCCTCTCATCGTTACCTAGCGGCTAAGTGCGAAATCTCAGAACGTTCGGTGCGCAATCAGCTGACTTATCTTGTTAAGCATGGCTGGATTGAAATTCAAAACCGCACCAATGGCAAAGGTGGTCAGCGCAGCAATTTTTACTTTTTGAACGAGAAGAAAATCGAGCAGGCCTATCTCGATCAAATGCATCAAAGTGATGAATCAAGTCAGGCGAACAGCGTCGTTAAAAGCTTAGATTTACCTGCCAAGCCTCGCCAAAGTATTCAAACAAAATCTGCTCAGTGGGCTGGGGTAGAGCGCTCAGAAAGTGGTCTCAAAACTGCTTCAAATCCCCATCAATCTCAGCAAGTCTCAAACCGACAAACCTCGACTTATCCACAAGGCGGTGGCACCGGTTGCCGGTATGTCAATGAAACTGAGCGAGTAAGCAGCGGCACGGTTTGCCACCACTCATATGATACAGAGTCAGTAAAAGCAGGAACCGATTGCCGGGGGGAGGTGGCAATGGCTGCCGACTACGCGGGCGGCACCAGTTGCCGACATAATCTTTTAGAAAGAAATAAAAAAACTCTGTCGGCAAATCCTGCCACCCTACAAGCGCCTCCGGTGTTTGATGATCAACCTTTTAGTGAGCTAAGAACGCAAGTGAACCTGGATCAATTTGCCATCTGTCGGCGAGCGTTGGAATTAGCGATGAATCGGCAGTGAAGTACTAAACACACAGGAGCCTTTTGTGATGTGATCTGCGATGAGTTCAGTATGTCGATTTGCTCGTTACCATGCGCCAGCGTGATAGAGCAGGCGAGTTTATTGAAGCGAATAACAAAAGTTCAGCCCAAAGTGAAAGAACGGTATAGCCTTATAGGTTTAAAAACAGGATTAATTGATGATTACAAGCTTTGGTTATATTAAACTAATTTTTATGCATGTAATTGTTTTTAGTTGATGACTAGTAGAAAGTGTATTTTGCAAGTCATCATCTTGAGTGGCTTCGTCTAGATGGCAAGAAACAATCTCGAATCCAGTTCTCCTATAAAGTGGAAGGTTTAATAAAGGTATTTGGCATGAACATATTTTCTGGCATCTTGAGCATATGGTTAAACTGGTAGAGGTACTTAAGGCATCACTTCTGCAAGCTTCTGAAAGATTAAAACATAAGGATGTGAAATGACGGTAAGTGTCGCAACTTGTTCAGCACAACAACTTTTTGAAGGCCAAGAAATACGGGCGAGTAATGGCAAGCTACTTAATGGAATGTTAGTCATCCCTGAATATCAGCGCCCTTATTGCTGGGAAAGTCAGCAACTTGACAGTCTGTTGGAAGATTTAAGAGAACATTTTCAAAAGCATAATGAGCTAGCGTATTATTTGGGTAGCCTAATTCTTCACCATGATGAACAGCAACTGAAAATCATCGATGGTCAACAGCGTATTACTACGTTAGCAATATTCGGTTTTCTCTCTCAACAGTACCTACAACTTGATCTTCATTTTGAATCACCCCTTAGCCAACGACAAATTAAGACAAATCTAGATTGGTTAGCAGATCGCAAATCCAAGTGGGCGAAGCTTATCAATTTTGAGCGTATTCAGTTTTCATTGGTGGTCACTGAATCAGAGGATGATGCGTACCGCTTTTTTGAAACGCAAAACACTGGCGGTGTAAGACTTGGTGGTCCCGATATTATCAAAGCCCATCACTTAAGAGCTGTTCCTAAGGTTCATCAATCAAGATTCGCGATCCAATGGGAAGGGTTGGGTAAATTAGATAACTCAGTCAAATCCCTTTTAAAAGGGCGTTATTGGCAACAACTGAATATGAGAGAACTCGCGCCACATCAGAAGACAAAAGCGGTGAGGGATCAAATTGTCTCCGAACTTGGTGAACAAACAACCGAAGGTGATGACATTGCTTATGGTCAAGTACTGCGGTTAACCGGGATTGGTGGCGACGTTGTCCAACAAGCCGCACAACAGGGATACGAAGTCAGGCAGCCGCTTAATGCGGGTATCAACACTATTCGTTACCTGGCGTATTTCCAAAACTTATATCAGCAATACTGGGTTAACCCGACGTTGCCCCATCAAGAAGGTTACAACCGCTTTATTTGCTGGCTAAAAGGATTAGAAGGCTGTGGCTATTTACAAGGTCTCTATGAAGCGTGCCTGATGATGTACATCAGCCAGTTTGGAGAATATCAGTTAGAGTTGGCAGCGAAAAAATTATTCAGAGTCATATACTCCTGCAGAGTGAGTAATCAGAAAGCGGTAAGAGAAAATTCAATTTCAAGTTTTGTGAAGGACTATCCCGTTTTGGACTGGATTGCTTTGAGCTATACGCCTAAGCAGTGTTTTGCCTTTTTTGATGCGTTTGATTTGGTCGTCGATCCCAGTAATTTAGTAGATTCTAAAGATAAAACCAAAGAAGTTAACAGTGTGAAAGTGCGATTTATTAAAGCTGTAAATGATCATTTTGATATTGATTTGTGTCCAGAACAATACGCGGCTTCATTTGCTAACTTATTAACCCGTAATATCACTGAAATGACGGAGGCGGCATGAGTTCAAAGGTTGAAACAGAGCTGCTTTCATTACAAACCATCGCGAAAAAAGATTTGGGTTTCGTTATTCCTTGCTACCAGCGTCCTTATGTCTGGCGTGAAGAAGAAGTGATTAAATTATTTGACGATATTCACGATGCTTATTTAGCGAAAGAGCCCCATTACTTTATTGGCAGTGTCTTGAGTGCGTTAAATGGCGATAAAAGCGAATATGAACTGATTGATGGGCAGCAAAGAACCACAACATTGATGTTGTTATCACTTGCCTTCAAGGCAGTAGGGGTTGAGACTCAGCTGGCTCATGTGAGTATCAAAGGTGAAAATCCAAGGTTAACGTTCGAAATTAGAGAGTCAGTGCGTAACTTGCTTGGCAGCTACGCGGGACTGGACAAGATCACGAAACCCGGTGAAGAAGATATTCGTAAGGATGAGTATTTAGTACATCTGGAGGCTAACCTGTCGATTCTGAGACAGCAAGTCGATAAGTTGGCAAAGCAATCAGACTTCGATATCTATGGTTTTGCTGACTACATTTTTAACCAAGTGCAGTGGGTAAATAATATTGTTCCAGCATCGATGGATCTTAATCGCTTGTTTTCGAGCTTAAATACAGGTGGTATACAGCTAGAACCCGTCGATTTATTGAAGGCTAAACTGTTCAAACACATTGCAACAGATAAGGCTGTTTACAGTGGTATCTGGCAAGCCTGTGAACACACAGACAACTATTTTGAACGCAATCTCAGACAAATTTTCGAAGATGCCGACTGGCAAAAACTGGAGTATGCAGATCTTGCCAATTATCAGGCAGAGAAATTTCCTCTAGTCAGTTCTAGCAACAATGTTCAACGAGTTGGTAAGTCAATTGCTGAGATAGCATCAGGATCATTGGATTTCGATGTCGAACCTGAACAATTGGAAAATCAAAGCGATGATTTTGATGACGAGACCGTTTATTGCCGTTCAATTATCAGTTTTGAATTACTGTTGATTCATACGCTCAGAATTTTTTGCATCCAGAAATCATGGGATGATCTTGCACCTCGTATCCGCGCTAGCAATCTGATGTTGTGTTTTGAAGGGCTACTACAACAAGATGAGCGAACCATTAAATCGTTTATAGAGCTGTTATGGCAGGTCCGTTATCAGTTCGATACATGGGTTGTAAAATGGGTCGAGCATGATGACAGAGAAGATGCTCAGTTACGTTTAACCTCGATTAGTAAGAATAAAGCCTACATCAACCGCAAAGCCAAAGAACTTGGTTTATTGGCACAATTGCAAGCGGTACGTAACTTTACCGGTGATCGCTCAGCCCAGTATTGGTTGACAGCGTTTCTAAGTCGGTTGGTTGCGGATCCGAAAGTAAAAGACGAAGACGTGGTTGCGCTACTGGAACGTATCGATAATCAAATGTCGCTTACCAGTGAAACGCAAAAAGAAACCAGTTTTAAACTTGCATCAGGGACATCGCCACAAACCATTCCCTGGGAAGAACAAGCCGTATATCTTAAAAGCTCTTTGGGAACTCGGTTCGAACATTACTGGTTCCAGAAGTTGGAATACTTACTCTGGAAAAACGGTGATAAAGCCAATGATGAAAAGCTAAAACGTTATCGGATCACTTCGAAAAACTCAGTTGAGCACGTTCACCCTCAAAATGAAGAGTATCATCACCAGCTTGAAAAGAGCCCATTAAATGCTTTTGGTAATTTAGTGCTTCTAAGCCCGGGAGAAAACTCTTCATATAGCAACCAAACGGTAGCAAAGAAAAAAGCGGATTTCGATTCTAAGCCACGTTATGACGCGTTGAAGCTGAAAGATATTTTTGAAACATACACGCAATCATATAACCAATGGTCTGCCAACGAAATAGAAAAACATCAACAGAACATGTTGGTATTGTTGGAAAAACATTACACACAAGGAGTAACTAATGGTCAGTAATACTAACGAGCAGGCGTTAGAGGCTAGTATTGAAAAAGCACTCACTGGCCATTGCCTTGAAGATCAAAAGATAGAAAGAGTATGGGACACGCATGAAATTGAGCTGCGGGAATAGGTGAGTGTCCCGCTATTGTCCGAGTGCAGTTTGAAATGACACGTTTTGACGCTGAGGAAAATAAACGGCTTTTTGATTACTTGTATGATCGAATAGAAGATATTCATGCTCAGTTTGGGCAAGAGCTAGAATGGTTAAGATTGGATGAGAAAAAAGCTTCTAGAGTGCAATGTGCAAGACCAATCAATGGTGATGACCGCCAGCAGTGGCCTGAAGTGATAACTTGGTACGTTGAAAACATGTCTCGCCTTGAATCAGCGTTAAAAGACGTTATTCAAGATGCAAAAAAGGTCTTGTAGGGTGAAAAATGTTGACCATTCTTTAAGTTAATATGTCAGATTTTGCTGAATCACTTAAACCGAATGACTCAAATATTCAGGCTGAATATTGCAAAAATAAAGGTGGTGGCCATGTTATATGCAGTGACAAATTTGAAAGAGTTTGATGTCGTAAAAGCGAACAGTTATGTGTGCGGCGTTGCCCGGCCGTGTAGCCTGCTTGAGGTGTATGAGTATGAAATCATGCAAACCGATTACTGTCGTATTATTGATCTTATGGAGCATCATGACGGTATCAATTATCAGTTGGTGTAGGGGAAGAATGGAGTGGGGCATTTTACGAGTGAGCTTATGTGGTTAGCTCGTTTGTGCCCCATTCCTTGTTTTAATGATTCTACACATACATCACCTAAGCTTTATCTGGCTTACTTTTTTCTAATCTAAGTATGTGACCAAATTTACCAATTCACTACAATCGCACTTTAAGCGACTTCAACTGGCATGCCCCATTTTTTGTTGACGAAAGCCAAGGATATTAGCCTTACGCTAAAACGCAGTGTCTAACACATCAAAATCACGATTGATGTTATACATTTACATTGACCTTAGATAATCAAGTTATAATAAATATTCTTCAATCAAACTCTGCAATATCAGCGATGACAAAAACAACGATCAAGTGGACTAAGAGTAAATGCTCTCTTGAGGCATCAAAGTTCAAGACAAGAAAGGAATTCAAAGTTAACTCAGGCAGCGCTTACAACTCTGCTTTAAGATACGGTTGGTTGGATGATATTTGTTGTCACATGCCTGCTAACAACAAGAGAGCCAAATGGTATTGGACTTTTGAACGATGCAAGGCAGAAGCTATTAAATATCAAACCCGTTCAGAATTTAAGACTGGCTCAGGAGGAGCTTACGATTCTGCGCAAATCAACCAGTGGCTAGATGAGATTTGTGGCCACATGACAAATAAGTACAAGAAAAGTGGTTTCTGGACAAAAGAAAATTGCCAAGCAGAAGCTTTAAAATACACGTCAAGCAAAGAGTTCAAATCAAAGGCTGGTGGCGCTTACACCAAAGCAGCAAAGTCGGGTTGGCTCAAAGAAATTACATCGCACATGCCTAACCCTTATAAAGAACTAAAAAAGTGCCTATACGAAGTGTATTTCGAAAAATCGGACACTTACTACATTGGCTTAACTAACAACTTCAATAGAAGAGTTATTGAACACACGAAGAGCAAATCTGGTTCATCTACGACCTACTCTACATCCGTATTCGACCACATCAATGCGACAGGTGAAACGCCTCAGTTCAGACAGATTTCAGAGTATATGGATGCTGATTTAGCCTCGGATGAAGAGCAAAGACTCATTACCCAATACCACCTAAAAGGCAAGTCGCTGCTTAACCGAAATATAGGCGGCTCTTTGGGTGGCGGGTGGATCAAGTGGACGAAGAAGACGATCCAGACAGAAGCTTTGAAATACGACACTAGAACTGAATTTATAAACAATGCATCTGGGGCTTATGAAGCTGCCGTCAAAAGGGGGTGGCTACAAGAAGTTTGTTCTCACATGAAAACCTTTAGTAAGCCTATGGGACATTGGACTAAAGAGAACTGCCGCATCGAAGCTTCAACGTACACATCCAAAAAAGAATTTAAGTCAAAATCTTCTGGAGCATATCAAGCAGCTAGCAAGCATGGTTGGCTAGATGAGATTTGTCATTATCCAAATGCTAAACGCAAACCAAACGGTTATTGGACAAAAGATAGGTGTGAGCTTGAAGCGAAGAATCACAAAACGCGAGGTGAGTTCCGAAAAGTCTCCTCACAAGCTTATGCGGCTGCACAAAGATCAAAATGGTTAGACTTAATTTGCTCTCACATGGTTAGCCCTCAAAAACCAAATGGCTACTGGACTAAAGATAGATGCCAAGAGGAAGCGTTAAAGTACACAACTCGAAGTAAGTTCGCAAAATGCTCATCAAGCGCTTATACAAAAGCAAAAAGAGAAAAATGGTTGGATGATATTTGTACCCACATGAGTAAGCCTAAGCAACCGAATCCTCTTCGTCAGTAGCAAAAGCACTCTGGGAATTTCTTAAAAATAATTCCGATTTTCTAGGTTGATGCCAAATTGAGCGGTTTAAAATATCTCCTATGCCAATTAACAGGGCGGGATCCATTTTTCTAAAAAATGGCCGCCCGATGAATTTAAACGATCTGTTTGTATTAATTAGACCGAAGCCACGGTCTATATGAGCAAGAATTGTTTAAATACCAAACAGAAGTCGATGACTAAATCACCACATTGACCTTGTTAAAAATATGAGATCTCGCCCTGTGATTTATGCCTATCCAATCTTATGGTCAAAAAATTTCAAAGACTTAAAACATTGTTTTGCATGTTAGATTGCGACATATCGCTTAATGATAATCATTGGATTTAACGTGACGTTCGTTTGTGCGCATCTAATCTAAACCAACCTTTTAGCTAGCTCTCCCTTACTCAAGTGACATACAAAAAGTAATTTATGAATTGCTAATTTAAGAAGGTGCTCTAAATGATTTTTGTCCAGAGACGTGTTACTCAGCCTTAACCAGGCCATAAACCCCAATCACTGCGAGAAAGGAAACTCTCTCGCACGGTGATTGCGTATCGAGTGCACCACCACACCTTCCAACGAAAAAGAATCCGCTTCACTGACATGCACTGGCGCAAAACCGGTATTGGCCGATAAAAGCTGCCGATTAACGGTATCCAAAATTTTACAAACAAACTCACCATTATAATTTGCCACGACCACATCACCATTCAGCGGTTGAACATGCCGATCAACAATCAAAAAATCATGGTCAAAAATACCGACGCCCTGCATCGAATCACCACAAGCTTGCCCAATGAATGTTGCGCTAGGGTGTTGAATCAGTATTTCATCGAGGTCGAGTGCAAGCTGAGTATATTCGCTGGCCGGGCTCTCAAAACCGGTAATACCGGCACTGGCAAAAATTGGAATGACTTTCATAACACAATACGCTTTACTGTTTTTATATACAGTTATATTGTGGTTTAATGCGATGCTATGGTCAAGATTGAGCTTTAAAGTTACCCATTTTTTTACACAATGTCAGAGCATAGGCTACGTGGGCAATAGGGTAGAGGGTTAAAGTAAAGTCCAGGCTCATAGGTGAGAAGCGATGAATTGGTTAATTAACGTCATTAAGAGTATTACTGTGTTCTTGAGCGGGCGATTTTTATGAGTAAGCGAGTTAAAATGTTTAGTTCGTTCGGGTTCAAATCTTGCTAGTAATAATGATTAGTTCGACCTCATTATCGAGGTTTGAACTAGATTTTTGTTATTCAAGTGTTACCTCAAGGTACTGCTTTTTTCAGTTTGACTAGTGCGTTAAAATGAGATAGATTTTAAATTAAGGCTGTATGGAAGCCTGCTCACTCCAATAAGGCAAACTCTTACGGGAACCATAATCTTAAATTATATATTTTCTTATTTATTTTGGCGAGAAGAAGAAAATTAGGAGTGGATTTACTTAGTTTTTCGTCTAGGTATTTAAGATTATGAATATTACTCAATCCTTCATTTCAAATTTCAAAAAAAAAGCTAAAAAGATTAAAGACGAACTAGGTGTTAAGCATACCCAAGCACTCGAATTAGCAGCTCAGGAAGTCGGCTTTCCCAACTACCATTCTCTATTGAAGTGTTCGAAAAAAGCTAATAATTGTAAAACTCATATAGTTAATACCGATAAAGATGGGGTTAATGATGAGTTCACTATAGATCATGGAAATAGAGGTAAACAGATTAACCCTAATCAAAAGAGCTCTCTATTAGTTATATTTGACGATGATTTGGTGATAAATAAGATAGAGTTTGAAGGCCCCAGTCACAAACTTATTTCGCGGAACTTTAAGACCGAGTATCTCGATAAAGGATTTGCAGCCGAAATAGGTGCAAGAATACCAAGTTTCGATGAAGTTAAACACCGTGATTTGGATATAGGCTATGGTTCGAAACTTCATGAAGCGGGATATATATGTATTGAATTCTTGCGAAACAAAGACAATCCTTGGACGATTGAAGACGCTAATCAAGTTGCGCAAGAGCGCATAGGTTCGAAACTTGGACATTCCTGCTACCGTGACTTCTTTTTCATTAATGGAGAATATATCAATAACCATCTCCACGATGAAATGATTAGAAGGTTAGACCTTGAAAACGATATACAGTACCACCCTGCAATCGATGGTTATTATGACGACTATAGCTAAGTGTTAACTTAAATTATACTTTTCTGAGTCAGTTGTTCTCCCTGACTGACTCATTAATACTCCCAATGTTTGTTGAGCTTGATAGAACTAATGAACGTAATCGATTCTATATATAGATAACCTAACCTCTAGCCACTTTCCACACAATTAAATCACTGCGAGAAAAGAAACTCTCTCGCATGGTGATTTTAGCAAATTTATGCTAATAGCTTCTTCGTTGTTTTGATTAATTAAAATATCCAGTTTAGTTAGTAATCAAATCTACTATCATCGAGTCGAAGTTTTTCGGCAGCTTAGACTTAAAAAATTGATAAGTTAAGTGCTTTCTCTTTGCACCAAGTGCTTTAAAGTGTTTATCTAGCCAGAAATACACTTCTTTACTTCTGTTCTCGGTATATCTGAAGTCCCAGTCAAAAGCATCACTCATATACATATCAGAAGCAAGCATATCGCATTCTAGCTCCTGTCCTTGTTTGACAAATACTAATAGTATTATCGCCCGCCAAACGGCTCTTGGACAATTCCAATTAGTCATTTTTTTCTCATTTTGAATGAACGGCAGATTAGATAGTTCAAGACCAGTATATTTATAAAGCGTGCTATAAAAATCAGCCAAAGACGACTCCTTATACATTATACAAATGTCCTCTATAGTGATTTCACTATCATCCTTAGCAAAACGTTTAAGGCGACTTTGCTCCTTTTTATCCGCTTCCAAGTTGGCTTGATACTGGAGCTTTTGCTTCCATTTATCTATGCCATGCCAATTAGCTCGATGATGTATTCCTCTTGGATCGAGAGTTACCACGAGTGTGGGTGACAAGCATTTCTTCATGGCGTAACCACTTTGTGGAATTATAATGTTTACTGGAATATTTTTAGCCACATGACCTCGAGCTAAAACATAGTTATTATTTGACTCAATGACACCATTTATTGATTGAACAACAATTTTTTCTTTACGCTGAAAGCTTGACTGACCACACTCTCCAGTGGCACTGACGAAACCATACAATAAGTTATTTTTATGGAGTTCTTCTAACTTGAGTATGGCATCATCTGCTGATATGCCGTTCAATTTATCAATTGAGTCACTATCGATAAAGTCATTACTAGCTTCTTGTTTTATTTTTGTTTTTCTGAGCCATTTCCTTGGTGCATCATGCAGAACAAATTTTTTGAGTTCATCACGGCTTAAATCTAGATCCATCCCAGATATATCAATTTCTAGGGCTGGAATACCAGTGTCATGATATTTCTCTATATGAGCTGAGCCTTTTATGTTGGTATAAAAAATCTCAATAGCAAATGGTTTGTTATCATGATTGACGAAACAGTCGGCAACTATATGGCCTTCAGAAAGTGTTTTTTCAAGCTCGACATTCTCTAACTCTACTTCATAGCCAAATGACTTATAAATAGGATTGTTATCTGCAGTGGTGATGGAGTCTGAAATGCTTTCGGCAATGATTGTTTTAGCAAGTTGATGTTGGATACTTTCAACGGAACAGTTACTGTCTGAGCTATGTGCAAAGTGATACGCCATGTGATCCCCCATTCTTGCAATAAGTTCAGAGCCGCATGAGATACAGAAACAATTACATTTACTCCCTCGTTCAGTGTTTCTATCCAGTTGATTGATGTTAACCAACCTATCTCGAATTGCCCATGCTGTTTTGAGTGTCATTAATTAATCCAATAGCTAATCATTCTTATTAAATACAATAAATTGCATATTAAAGATAGGTTTGTGACAGTCAAGGATAATTAATGGTTTAATGAGATATTGGTTTCAATTGAACTTTGAATTTGGTCACCTGATCAGACGCACTTAGCTACATCTCATCGTATAATGGAGCAACAGCTACCAAACTTACTTACAGTGCGTGATCTCGATTAGCATTTTTACTGGGGCTGGTTAAATACTGGCCCCAATATAACTAGGCTATAAACTAACAAATTTCACTTATCACGATCCCCATATTTCGCCAGCTGAAAATCCACCAACTCTTTGGTAAACTCGCCAAACACCGACAACAACGACGCCTCAACCGCAAAGTTCGCTTGAAAACGACCGTCTTGCACAACAAACCAAACCGATTCCGCCGACTTACTATTACCCCCGATAAACGCATTAATCGGATTCGAACGCCAATACTTAAGCCACTCGGCCTCATCGGGAGCTTGCAAACGCATCTTCTCTGGCAAATCTTTCTTCAAACCTGGGTAGCGCGATAACACCTGCCAGCTGCGCGCCGCCAACGCCTCAAGCGTCGGCGGATTGGCAAACCCATCTAACTCAATCAAAGCCTCAAGCAAAATCGCCTTAAAACATTTTGTCATCGACATCTTCTGCACCGCAGACAAGAAAAAATCCCCGTGCTGCTGCTCAAGTGCCAACAACGCCGCATCGCCCGTTTGCTCAGCCACCAAATTTAGCCAACTGCCCGCTTGCTTATTCACCTTGTTAAAATCATACCCAGCGCGATAAAACTCCACCGCACGCGGGCGATGCCCCAAATACGAGGCCAAATGAGAAAACTCTTCCGCCGAGTTAAAACGAAGCTGCTTCGCCAACTGCTGCCAAAAATCCACCACCCGCAAATCAAGATTAACCACGCAGCCCTTACCAAGCTGCGGTTTTTCAACCGAACGGCCACCCATACCCGCTAGATCAGAAGGGGAGAAGATACCCAAAATCTCACCCTTATTGAGAAACGAACGGTGATTGCCAATAAAATCCAACACCACCAACTTCGACTTATTGGCGTGACGGCGTAACCCCCGGCCAAGCTGTTGAATAAAAATAATGTTCGACTCAGTCGGGCGCACCATCAACACCGTATCAATCGAAGGCAAATCTGTCCCTTCATTGAACAAATCCACCGAAAACAACACATCCACCTCACCCTTATCGAGCAAATCCAATGCCTCATTACGACGCACCGGTGAATGACTGTGTACCGACAAAGCCCGAAAACCCTGATCAGCAAAATGCAGATTAAATTGCTCGGCCATATAATCGGCATGCTTAGTCGAAATACAAAACGCCAAGGTTCGCGACTGCTTCAGCGATAGCCAATGAGAAAACACATGCTTTGCTCGGCGAACCGTCGCCAACTGGGCATCTAAGGCATTGGGATCAAACTTACCATTGCGCCACGGGATCTCTTCATAATTGACCGACTCATCCCAAATACCGTGATACTCAAACGGCACCAAAATCTCATCATCAATGCCGTGCACTAAATTGCGCTCAAACACCAAATTGTCATGACACAGCGACAAAATATTCGCTTGATCGGTCCGCTCTGGCGTCGCCGTCAAACCCAACAAAAAGCGCGGTTCAAAATAATTAAGAATATTGAGGTAGGTACTGGCGCTGGCATGGTGAAACTCATCAACCACAATGTAATCAAACGCATCGGGCTCGAACCGGCGCAAATGATCGCTGCGGCCCAAACTTTGTACCGAGGCAAACACCATCGCCTTGTCTGAATCTTTATACTTAGCATTGTAGTAACCGGCGGACTTTTCCGGCCACAACTTAGCAAAGGTATTAAACGCCTGAGTTAAAATCTCCTCGCGATGGGCGACAAACAGCACGCGCTTCGCGTTTATCTGTTTAGCATCAAAGGCCGACAACCAAGTCTTACCCATGCCCGTACCCATCACCACCAAACCGCGAACATAACCTTGCGCTCGAGTCTCATTTAACGCGGCCAATGCATCGACTTGCACCGCATTCGGCACATACACCTCATCATCAACCAAAGACGAATCACCAACCAGAGACAAAGTAGGGGGCGTACGTCGCTTGAGGTACTCATCAATCCACTCATCGGTTAAAGCTTTCGCGCACTCATGCTCAAACAGCAACGCAAACTGCTCGCGGATACGATGAAACTGCCGGGCCGATTCACTGTCCTCAGGTGGCTGATAATCAAAACGCAAACACCACTCATAGGCATCGGTAAGGGCAGTACGGCTGATATTGTTCGAGCCAATAAACGCACTGCCTTCAAACAGCGACGAACCCGACTCCTCAGAGGCCGCGCTTTTGACAAAGATATAAGACTTTAAATGAAAACTCGTTTTGCTCGGCGTTTCAAAAATCTTCACCTCGACGCCATCACCTTGCAAAGCCACCAACGAACGCAGCGCAATCGGGTGGGTAATGTGCAAATAATCCGAGGTCAAGATTCGCAGCTTAAGCGCGGTACCGAGTGTTTGATGACGTTCAATCGCCTCGACCAGCGTGGGCAACAGTAAATCTAACCCAGAAGGTTGAATAAATGACACCGCGATCTCAATCTCCGTCGCGTGATTGATGGCGTGTCTCAACTGTGGCAGTAGTGGATCATCGCCGCCGGTCGTTAATAGATTCGTACTCGAGATTAAAGAGCTTACCGTCATATTGGGATTCCAAAAAAACAAAAATCGGGGGAGGGCGTGAGTTCATTATCTTGTGCGCAGCCAACGACCCGTTGATTAAACACCTTGCTTGATCAGCAGGGCATTGAGCCACTGTTCATCTTGGCGACCTGGCCTTTGATCGGCAGTGACCCAAGTCTGTTTGACGCTCAGGGAGGTCTCGGTGAGTAACGATGCTAACGTGCTTTCGGTCAGATTGGTAAACACACGGCCATCGCGCTCAACTTGCCCCTCACCGTATTTAAACGAGCAGTAAAACACACCGCCATCGGCCAGGAGCGAACTTAAATGGCGCATGGTCTTGGCCAAATCCTGATGTTCAACGTGCAATAAAGAAGCGCAAGCCCAAATCCCCTCAAAGGCGATAGAACTTTGAAACGACAAAAACGTCTCGCACGCTACCTCTAACCCAGTGTGCTGCTTGGCTAATTTGACCAGTTCTGCACTGGCATCAAATGCCACTACCTGATGACCAAGCTTGGCAAAATACAGACTGTCTCGCCCAGAGCCACAACCGGCATCAAGGATGTGGGCCGACTTGGGTAAGTGGGGGAGAAAGGCGTCATACAAAGGGCGCATATCCACATCAACCGTACCAGAAAAGAACGGCTCAGCATTTTGATCGTAATAGCTCACAGTTTCACTCAATGTACATATTCAATTTATTCAATATCATAGCATTAACGAAAAAATATTGTATTATCATTGTGATGAAAAAAAGCGTGATGAGCAAAAGCGTTATCGCGTGAGTTAGGCTTAATTTAGATAATGATTAGAGAACACCATGCCAGTTGGAAAAGTCACCTCATTTAGCCCAAATAAAGGATATGGGTTTATTGCGTCAAACGAAGATACCTACTTCTTTCACCAATCGGATTTACCGGCCAATTGCCCAGTGAGTGAAGTCAAAAAGGGCGCACTGTTTGAATTTGACGACGTTCCTCAACCCAAAGGAATGGCGGCCAAAAAACTCAAGTATATTGAACAAGAGCAGGCGTTATTTTTTCTTCCCCGCTTTGTCGTCGGCCGAGAAAATAGGCCCAAATACGGCCAAGTGCTATCGAGAATACCGATAAAAAGCCCTTTTTATCGCGATCCACAAGATTGCCGTGACGACATCATTGAAGGGGCAAAGAAAATTGGCTGCAATGGCGTTTTAAACTTAACCGTGCATCGATCCACTTGGTTTAGGGGCAATTATTGCTACACCATGCATTGGGCGAGCGGCGACTTGTGCTTACTGGCCGAGCAAAAATATTGCCAAGCCCACGAAAAAGACGAACAGGATGAATTAATCCCTGAATACACCGAAGAGGCCGAAGAGCGAGCAAAAGCCTTAGTTAAACGCTATCGCTTAAAACGTTTACGTCAGCGCACTCCGTGGGTCTTGCTGATTGTTATCGCTCTTATTATGATTGGGGGAATTTAAGGGGTAATTTTTACCCGTCTTATCAGTAACAACACCAGTTAAACGACAAGAAACCGCGGCTAACCGAATCAATGACCAAGGGCAGCCGCTGAATCTTCTCACTCTTTTAACCCGCTCACTTCAACCCCGCTCACTTTAACCCCAAGCGCTTAGCCAATTTGTGCAAATTACTGGCATCAATGTCTAACAACTTCGCCGCGCCGGCCCAATTGCCACCACACTCGGCTAAAGCCTGCTCAATACTGCGCCGCTGCACAAGAGCCACGGCCTGCTTTAACGGCAACACTGATTTTTCTGGCTCAGCCGAAGCGGGCGCCTCAACGGCTAACTCAGTAGAAACCAACACCGCCGAACTCACATTTGCCACCGCTTGCTCATCTGCGCCAAAATGGCTCGGCTCTAACGTCACAATCTGCTGCGTATCCGCCCCTTGCGTGAGCGCTTTTAAACACGCGCGACTGATCGCATGCTCCAACTGACGCACATTCCCCGGCCACGGATGCGCCAACAAAAACGCTTCACTTGCCAAAGAAAGCCGCAAAGAACGAAACCCCAACGGACTGCGATTGCGCTCGATAAAATAGCCCGCCAACAACAAAACATCCTGACCGCGCTCACGAAGCGGGGGAATATCAATAGGGTAAACCGCCAAACGGTGATACAAATCAGCGCGAAACTGACCTTGCTCCACCATGGCCCGCAGATCTCTATTGGTCGCCGCAACAATTCGCACAGACACCTGCTTCACCCGATCTGAGCCCACGCGCTGAATTTCACCGCTCTGAATTAACCGCAATAACTTCGCTTGCGTAGCCAGTGGCAACTCGCCCACCTCATCCAAAAATAACGTACCCTGATTGGCCGCCTCAACCCGCCCTTTACGCTCACTCAGCGCACCGGAAAACGCGCCCTTAACGTGACCAAACAACTCACTCTCCACCAAACTCTCAGGCAGGGCAGAACAATTAATGTGCACCATCGCCTGAGACGAACGTGGCGACATCTGGTGTAAACGCTGCGCAAACAATTCCTTACCAACCCCGGTTTCGCCGGTTAACAGCACACTAAGTTGCGTTTTGGCAACAATATCAAGCTCGCGCAACAGAGTTTGCAACTTGGGATCCGCGCCAATCAACTCCGCGCTCGACGCCACAGCGCTCGGGGCCACATCGGTGAGCTTTTGATGATAATTGCGCAGGGCCGTCACCTCTTGCTCAAGCTCGGTTTGTTGTAACAAAACCTCACAAAAGCGGGCCAGTGTAGGGACTTTTTGCTGACATGCCCTATCAAACTGCCCAGGCTGTAACGAATCAAACGTCAGAACTCCCCAGCGCTTGCCCTGTAAACTCAAAGTAATGCCCATACAATCGTGCACCGGCAAGGCAGGGTTATCATCATGGTGTAACGCGCCATCATAAGGGTCGGGCAGCGGACTGTCGGCATCAAAATGCACTAAGTCATCCGAGGCAAAAATTTGCGCCAATCGAGGGTGCTCAGCCAGGATAAAACGCCGGCCAAGAGTACTGGTCACCAGACCGGCCACCGCCAAGGGTTTAAGTTGATCCCCTTCGCACTTTAACAGCCCCACGGCGCTGCAAGGCAAATGGTGCTGAATGTGATCCACCAACGCTTGCCAGCGCTGAATCGGCGTCATGGGCTGATGCAACAGTTGAACACTGAGCCAATCATGCATGGTTAAAAGTACCTTATCGGGTCAATAATACCTGAAAATGTTAGGGTAATTTATACCATAACTTTTCAAGATTAAATATAAATCAATACGTTATATTGTGGCACACTCTTTGTAATCTTAAAGGCAGACATGAATTTCTCATTGGAATACCACTCTCTATGTTGAGCTTGGTATCCATACTTGACCTTTCGGAGCCTTCTATGAATGAACAACAAAAAGCCTTAGTCCGTGCCACTGTCCCTGTCTTACGCGAACACGGCGTTGCCCTCACGACCCACTTTTATCAGCGCATGTTAAGCCACAACCCAGAGCTCAAACACATCTTCAACCAAGCGCACCAACACTCAGGCCGCCAACAACAAGCCTTAGCGTCTGCCGTATTAGCCTACGCAGAAAACATCGACGACCCTTCGGTATTATTACCCGTGGTGGATAAAATTGCTCACAAGCACACCAGTTTAGGCATCCGAGCAGAACAATACAGTATTGTCGGTAAACACCTGTTGGCCTCGATTCAAGAAGTGCTTGGAGAAGCGGCCACACCCGAACTCGTCTCCGCCTGGGCCGAGGCTTATCAATCGCTGGCAGATTTATTTATTGGTGTCGAATCCAAACTCTACCAACACTCCATCCAAGACGAGTTAGGTTGGACCGGTTGGCGACCGTTTAAAGTGATCAAAAAAGTCGCTGAAAGTGAAGAAATCACCTCGTTTTACCTCGCGCCGACCGACAACGGCCCCTTGCCACAATTCCTCGCCGGGCAGTACATCAGTGTGCGCATTTGGCTAGAAGAGCAACGTATTTACCAACCGCGCCAATACAGCTTATCTCAAGCACCAGGCCACGATGCTTTGCGTATCTCGGTCAAAAAAGAGCCCGGACGCGATGCCCATCACCAAGGGGTTGTCTCTCATTGGTTACACCAAAACATCGAAGAAGGGGCGATATTGGATGTCTCAGCGCCCTTTGGTGAATTCACGTTGGATAAAAGCACCGCAAGACCGATCGTCTTGTTAAGTGGCGGCGTCGGGATCACCCCAATGATGGCGATGGCAGAAGAGGCGATGCGCAAGCCCGAACTCGCCTCAAACGTGGCTTTTCTTCACTGTACCCGCAACGCCAAAGTTCACGCATTCAAACCGACAACCGATGCGTGGGCCAAGCAGGGGATGGAGGTGCGCTATTTTTATGACTCAGACCGCAAGGGCGAGCAACAGAGCGCCCCAATCGATCTTAAAGACACTTTGCAAGCGAAGTTTCACGATGCCGACGTTTACCTCTGCGGCCCGACGGGCTTTATCAAACACTACACCGAGCAGTTATTCGCCATGGGATGGCCAACCGAACGCATACACCGCGAAGCGTTTTAAGGTTTGACAAAATAGCCTTGCCCGATGCGGGTGAGGCTTTTCAAAATAGCCGAGTTCGTCTATGGTTAGCCACATAAGCGCCAACCCCGACACATAGGCCAGTGATGAACGACTACCAACCAATCGATATCCCCTTTAATCAGCGACATACCTGCTGGTTCTGCGGCGAGCCAAGCAACCAACAGAGCTTTTTCCCCAACCCGAAAACCAAACAAAACCAACACCGCGAACTGGCACTGCAGATCCCATGTTGCCACGAATGCCAAACGTTCAGTCAACAAAGTGACCGAGACAACGTGTGGGAATGGCGACTGCACATCAAACACCAACTGATGAAAAAATACGCCAAACACCTCGCGATTGGCGTCAACTGGAGCAAAGAAGAACTCGAGCAAACCGAATTCGATGGGGCGTCTTTTAAAGGCTTTAAACGCAGTGCTTGGCAAATGTACCAAATCGCGCAGCAACGCGTCGACTACCCCGGGTGGGAGTTGGCCATCGACGGCATCCCCCTCGAGATCATTAACGATGCCCACCGCTTCGAGTTCGACAACAAAACCTTTATTCACCTCAACGCGGCAGTTGAGTTTTACGTGCAAGCCGAAGGGCTAGACAACTACCTGTTTAGCCAACTGGTCGACATCCTCGGCAGCGAACGCCTCGGTTACGCCTTAAAAATTGCCCGCCTCAACCGCAAAGTCAGCCGTCGCCAAGCCGATCAAATCATTCAAGAGATCGAACTGCAACAAGAAGAGCAGCGAGAAGCCGAGCAGATCGCGCAGCGAGAAAGTCAGCTTGCCAACACCCAAATCTGCTCGGTCACCACCAAACAATTTAACGTGAGCAGCGAACACATTGATTGGGCGATGACGCGAGGAATACGCAACCTTGCCGAATTAAACGAGGCCGAAGATGCGTTTTTTGATGATCACGCTCAGTATGGCGGAGTCGCCGCGTTTGAGTTTTACCACAACCTGCAACTCTACCTACAAGCCAGACAAGACCCCGCCTGGTGCCAAGCCAATGACCTCAATCATGCCCAATGGCAAATCATCAACAATAACAAATAAACGTCACACTCACTGCCGGCCGCGGGCACTGGTCACCACCCGCTTTAAAATCCAACGGATCAACAAAGGAATCCGCTCGGTGCCATACTGCTCACAATAATCGACAATCGCCAACGCCAAATCTGGCTTGGCGTATTTTTTCAACGCACGATTAACGACTTTCTTAGCGGGGATAGGGTGATCCAACGGAATGCGCAATAGCGACTTAAAAAAGGGCTCAAAACCATGGTGAAACAAAAAATGCTCAATGTCTAAATCGGGCAATTCCGACAAATGATGCCGCTCTGGTTCATGAAGCAAACGCGAACGCACCGAATGGGCATACTTCTTACCAGCCATGTCGCCATCGGTCACCACGTGCCAATCAATGCCCAGCGTCTGAGCAACCTTGATCAGTGACTTCAGCCCTGACTGCGCAAACTCAATAATCTGCACGCCCTCTGCCGCTAAATTATAATGACAAATCTGGGCAAACTGATTAAAAAGCCATACCTCGGTTTCCCCTTCAACCAACAACCAACAGCGCGCAAACAAGGCCCCAGTGCGGTGATAGCGAATGTGAAAGCCAATTTTGCGCAGCTCATCTTGAGAAAACTCCTCCGGGTTTAAGTGGTAACTTTGCGTCTTATCCGATTTTCTCACCAACCGGCGAATTGAGCCAAGCGGCACCCAACTGACAATGTCACTGCTGTTGGTGGTCAACACCTTTTGCACTGGCAAACGCTGAATCAAACTCCAGGCCCTTGCGAGCTGGGTCGGGTGCAAATGCCCCTCGGGATCTTCTATGATCAAAATCGGCCGGGCACATTGACGAAGCTTAACCTTGCCTTTGGCCTGCAGATACGCATTCAAAAGCCGCATTAACAGCAACTGAGTTTGCTTATCTTGCTGACCAGAAATCCACCGCTGCAACGAGGGCTCTGTCGAACTGGCGGCATAAAACAAATTATCCTTCAACCCATCTTGTGAGCGGCTCGAGGCCGATGCCTTAAACGAAAAATAATGGCCGATCAGCGAATGCATGGCGGAAAGACTGCTGCGGATCTCGCCTTTATTGACATGGCCCGGTGTGGAAAGCAAACGACGACAGGTATTATTGATCCGCTTCTCAAGGCGAACCAAAGCCGGCGACGACTGCGACGGATTTCCCGCAAACGCCTGCTGAGATTGCTTAAGACGCAAAATCGGATGCAGACTCATCAACTCCTTGGCTAAAGCCTGTTTATTGGTGAGTGGCAAAGGCAAGCCCTGCGCACAAAGAAAATCCACCTCGGTCGTCACTTGCTGACCCTGACGATGGGCTCGCAAACAATAAAAAATCTTCTTCTTATGCTGGTGAACGACCCACAAGGGCGCTAACTTGCGATAGCGCACCGCTCTTTCTTGCTGCTTATCGGTTGAACCAAACACCAATACAATATGCAATTGCTGACTTTGTGGTTGTGACTGAGCGTAATCGAGATGAAAATCGCGAATCGAAAATTGAGGTAGCTCTCCTTCAACCGGTAATGCTAAACTCAAGGCATCGAGTAAGGATGATTTACCCCAGGTGTTCTCACCGAGTAAGGTGGTTAACGCATTAATGCTCAGTGACAAACGTTTTATTCCTCGAAACCCTGCGATTTCGATGCGTTCTAGTTGCATTGCGCCTCCCGTCATGGGCCGTTGAAGCGGCGTGAGTGATGCTCAGTTTAAAGGCCAGTGGCTACCCATCTGACTGCATTGCCGATCACCTGAGTAGGCGAATAGTCTCGATGACAATAAAACCGATGGTGATAAAACGAACCATCCCCGATGGCAAACGGCTTAACACCAACCGTGGATTGAGGCCATCAAGCGGCCACCAAAGTCAAGCGCGAACACCACGCGCCGCAAACTGCCGTTACATCGAGCCACTACCACGACGGCTGGTGCAACGAAAAGCCCGCTGGGTTCGCCAGCACCGCGCTCGGTCACCTCTTCGTTGCGCTTTACGGTGACCAAGTCGGTCGCCAAACCTCAAGCTAGCCGCGAACCCTGGGCCACACTAAAATTTTAGTGGAAAACAACAAACTAACCCAATGAGTTAGGAACTTTTTTTACAAAAAGAGACCTTAAACAGCAAGGGTAGAGAAACCCTGACAAACCGGGTGTCACCAATTTGTCATCACGATTGGGTTAGTATTAGGAGATGAAAACCACCATGACACAAGCTGTACTGACCTTAACCATTGCTCACCTCAATGACACCCATTCGTATTTTGAGCCTACCCATCTGCCACTGACTTTAAACACGCCGTCTGGGCCTATCCACCCTTATGTCAGCGTCGGTGGGTTTGCTCGCATTGCCAGCCGCGTGAAAGCGCTACGCGCACAAGCGAGCGCCAAACAGCAGCCGTTTTTATTGCTCCACGCCGGAGACTGCTTTCAAGGCACCTTGTACTTCACCTTGTTTAAAGGCGAAGCTAACGCCCGACTACTCAATGCGCTCAACATCGACGCGATGGCGCTTGGCAATCACGAACTCGACATGGGCAACACGCCGGTCTACCACTTTCTAAACCGCATCCATTTTCCGATGCTGGCCGGTAACTGGGACCTATCGCGTGAACAAGCAGGCAAAGCACACCCGCTGGCAGCGCAACGCAACTTGTTCGCCTATGACGCGACCGAGCGCAGAGCTAAGGTCAAAATACACGACTACCAAGGGCAAAAGGTGGCCTTGTTTGGCCTGTCGATCGAAAAAATGCACGACATCGCCAACCCCGATGCCGACACCGACTTTGCCGATGCCATCGAGACGGCGCGTCAAACCGTCGCGTGGTTACACCAACAAGGGATCCGCCATATTATTTTACTCAGCCACCTGGGTTACGAGCGCGACATCGATTTAGCACAACGCGTCGACGGCATTGGGCTGATCATTGGCGCCCACACCCACCGCTTACAGGGTGACTTTAGCGAACTCGGGCTTGGCAAAGACGACGATTACGGCCGTAAAATCAACCGCACTTACATAGTGCAATCTGGCTGCCACGCCCAAGCCCTGGGCCACTGCCAAATCAGCTTTGACGCCGAAGGCCAAGTGGTGGCATTTGCTGGGAAAAACGAATTATTGCTCGGGCGCAGCCTGTGTATTGAGCCAAGCTTAACCGAGCCATTAGCCGAACAAAGCTACCAACAAGCCAAAGCGATTTTAGACCAGCATCCCCTGACGTGTTGGTGCCCGCAAGACCCAGAGATCAAACAACTACTGGCCAAGCACTATCAGCCACATGTCACTCGTTGGCAACAACATGTGATCGCCCACAATCCGAGTAAAAAACGCCACGTTCGAGTGCCAGACCAACAAGGCGGCAGTGATATTGCACCGCTGGTGGCACAGTCTTTTCACCATGCGATGAACGCACTGGGCAAGCACGTCGATTTTGCCATTCACAATGCGGGGGGCACCCGTACCGACTTGCCGGCTGGGGCGATCACCAGTGGCGATATTGCTGGCCGCTTACTGCCATTTTCTATCCCGGTGGGGTGTTATGACATTGACGGCGATAACCTAAAGGCGCTACTTGAAGGGGCGATTAACAATGCCACCAACAACGGCGTACAAGGAACCGGTGGGGGCAGCTACCCTTATGTCTATGGGCTGAGCTTTGACTACCACCCTAGCGCCAGTGCCGGGCAGCGCATTGCCAATTTAACCATCTACCAAAATGGCCAATGGCAAGTGGTAGAGCCACAGCGCACCTACACAGGCAGCTCAACGCTCTACACCATGAAAGGCAAAGAAGGTTATGATGCAATTTTAAAGGCCGACAATTGTCAGGCAAGTGAGTTGACTATGGCCGATTGCTTTATACAATTTTTGCAAACGAAGACCAACGCCTTGCAGGAGCGGGCAAGTGATCGCGCAATCGATGCCGCCAGTGACACCCATGAGCGCGAGTGTGCCGATAACGCGCCGCAAAAGCCGTGAGTTTGCAAAGAGACGCAACCACACCGCAAAGCACGACATTGAACCATACCGACATTGAACCATACCAACATTGAGAAATAAAACGAGGTCGATAAACAACCATGTGGAATGGAAAATACAACTTAGTACTGCTTAGCAGCTTGTTCTTGTTACAAGCTTGCGCCAGCGTCGACTCTGGTCGCCAAAGTCGCACCAACGACGAGCCGCCCGCAACCGGGCTCGAAGGCATGATGGCCAAGCTTTACAATGTACCCTCGATTGCCCAAGACGGGGAGGGCAAAACACAATCCCTTACCATGTCGAAACTCTACTGTCAGCCCAATATGGGGTTTGAGCTCTATCAGGGCAAACAAGAGCACGACAACGCTCAAGTACAAGTGACGGTGACCTTGCCATTTAGTGTCGCCAATCGCACCGAAGGGGCAGAAATTATTGATGGGGAGTCTTTGCATGTCTTCATTAATGGCGAAGAAAAGACCCTCAATGCTTTACCGGTCGATGAGAGTGATAAACAAGGCAAACGCTTAGTCCATCGCCGTTATTTGATGCCTTTGTCGATGGTGGATGAAATCGGCTATGCCAGCAGCTTTTACGCTCAACTGGATCTTAAAGACGACGAGCAAATCCAAGCCAACTGCGGCCCATTGAGCTTTCAACAGGCGAAAGAAAACTGGCATTACGATAAGCCGATCTCGCCAAGTGTGGTCAATTTTGCCAATCGATATGTGGCCAGTGAAGGGTTCAAACGATTTTTAACTATGGTCGATAACGCCAATTTTTAAGCCAGGAAAACGTCACGCTTGTGGCTCTAACGCTCTACAGCGCTAAAAGCGAAGATGAAAAGGACGATTGACCGGCCCCTTTAGCGCGAGCCGGTCTCTATCGCGACGGTCAAGCGAGCAAGCTTTTACTTCCTCGCGCTGGCTTTTTCAGCCGCGGCTTAGTGCTGCTCTGTTGAGTGGCTGAGCGGAACCTCTTGCGTTTGCCATTGGACGTGCTCTTCTGGCTGCGGCTCAGGTTGCTCATCTTGTTGGTTTGATTGTGCTAACGTGGGCTGTTGCAAAAAGGCCAGCGATTGATAGGCGTTTTTAAGCCACACTTTCATACGTTGACGCTCAGCGATGTTCATCAGGCTGCGGTCGTTGGCCACGGCCCAAAAACTGGTGTTGTTAAAATCAATTTTTTGCGTCAGTTTGGTTTGTAATTTAGGCAAATCAATGATGATGGCTTGCTGGGCTAATGCGCGCTCAAAAGCCGGGGATTGTTCAAACTTAGTGAAGTTCTGACCGCGACCGTAGTTTTTGACCACCACAAACGACACCGGCTCTGCTTGGTATTTTTCTAAGATGCCCGCCAATAGTGAGACAGAATCAAAACCGTCGTCCATCACGTGCCACCAGTACACTTGATGACCGAGCTCGTCGAGCAAATCAAACACTTGAGTTTCTTCTATCCAACGACCAATCGGATTGGCGGTTTGCGCGGCGAGATCAATAATCAAATCCTTGTCTGGATTTTCTTCAATCACGGTGAGCAGGCCATCGAGGCTTTCTTCATCGCCAACGATAATCGGTGCGGCAAAATCGCGGTAAAAGCGTGAAAAAGTGCCATGAGAGGCATCGCAATCAAAGCCTAAAAAAGGGCGTTGCTGATCAATGTGAAATTGCGCTAACAAACGCGCGGTCATCGATTTGCCGACGCCGCCTTTTTCTCCGCCAATAAAGTGTACCTTTGCCATGTGAGTTCCTTTCTGAAAGTGATGGTGACTTATTGTTATTCAAGTGGTTTCACTATATCACGATTTATTGAAGCTGAAATGACAAAATCTCAGTAAAAAGAAAAAATCCCCTAACAAAGCGGATGAAAAAGTACCGACAATAAAAAAGCAGGGACGAACCCTGCTTTTGCCAATTTATGTACTATGAAGCGTGTTAGTCGAACTTGTAGTTGACCTGCACAGCGCCAATGTAAGTAATACCTTCTGAACTGTAGTCGTATGTGACACCTGAGCTGCTGGTTTCATCAAATTCGATGTCTTTAGTATCAATCAATGTCATACCAACATCCACCGACCATTTTGGATTGTGAATGTAAGTAAAGCCGGCACTGTACCAGTAACGGTCGGTATCTGGGATACTCAAGGTTGATTTGCCCGCTTGCTCGTCGTAGGCAAACCCGGCACGCAGAATCCAATTTGGATTCAAGAAGTAGGTCGCGCCAATCGAGTAGCGGTTGTTGTCTTCATAAGACTCATCTTTGTTAAAGCAGGTACCAGCATTAAACGTACAGTTATCAGAAGATGCGGTTAGATCAGTAAAATCACTCCACTCGGTCCATTGCCACCCATAGTGAATTGCCCAAGACTCATTCAAACGGTGGTAAGCCGACAGCTCAAAAATGGCTGGTAGGGGAACATCAAGTTCGGCTTCTGTATCAACACCGAATAAACTGTTGCTGTAATCGCCATCAAATTCTAGATCGACTTTTGAGCGGTAAGTGGCGGCAAAGCGGTTGTGTTCGTTGTACTCGTACATCGCGCCGACATTCCAACCATAGCCCCAGGTTGACCCTTCCATGCTGACAAAGTTATCAGAGGCTGATGCCCCAACAGAGGCGCCAATATCGCCATAAGTTCGGTTCAATTCTGCCTTGGCATAGACAAGGTTTAAGCCTGCGCCGACACTCCATTGCTCATCGATGCGATAGGCCAGACTCGGGTTGAGGTTGACACTCACCAAAGAGGTGTCACCGGCATTGGTGCCCGCGGTGGTATCATCTGGGTAATCGGTGGCAACGCCGTAATAAGTGAATAGGCCAATCCCCCAAGCCCATTGCTCATTGATCGGTGAGAGGTAATAGGCAGCCGGAACGATTTGTGACGGTGCCACGTCTTTCGATTCTTGGCCATTAGTTTTGTTAGTAACATCAATTTCAGGATCGATGTAAGACAGGGCACCAGAAAACTCGGCGCTGTCAAACAAGGTCATCGCCGCCGGGTTACGGGCAATCACAGAGGCGTTATCGGCCACCGCACCTTCACCAGAAAAGGCACGTCCAAGGCCCGATGCCGAGTGTTCGTTCACTTGAAACCCGGCCGCAAAGGCTTGAGTGGCAAGCAAAACACTGCTCGCTACCAATGTTTTTTGTAGCTTCTTCATTCTTAATCCCTCCTAGGGCGTTGGTCCAAGTGTCTCGGATGAGCATTGAACTTAGTTTTTCTTATTTGTGTCTGAAATGTTGTATAAATGTTAATGAGTGGTCTGATGTGTTGTCAAAAAAAGACCGAAAAAACTTCACAAAACTGTTATAGCCGTCATAGTGTTGTCAAAATCAAGTATTTATCACTCTGAAATAAACGCGATTTGGGAAAAATGACACCGCGTAATCATATAATGAGAAGTTTTCTTTATTTGTTTTTTGATAATCTATTCGAATAAAGTCGGCGGATAATACCTGAACTGTCATCAAAGTGTAGTGTATGACAAACAGGTCAGAGCAGTTGGTTTGAAGGAAAACTTGCTGCTAAATACCTGTATATCATGTGTTTATTCAATTAAACTGGCAAAAATAGACTTGTTATCTTGAGAGCGAGTTCACAGTGCGATTGGCAACAATCGACCCCGTTTACCCTGCGGTGTGTCGCGCCAGTGGCGGTGGGAAAATCGTTAACCTAGGAGGGATTAGCGCTGATGAGCCAAGTTATCTGGAAGCGCGACATCGATTTAGCGCGCTTAAATCAAAGTTCTCAACAAACCCTGATCGCGCATCTTGGCATCGAGTATTGTGAGATAGGTGATGATTATCTCAAAGCCCGTATGCCGGTCGCCGCCATCACCCATCAGCCGCTCGGTATGTTGCACGGCGGCGCATCGGTGGTACTGGCTGAAACCTTAGGCTCGGTGGCGGCCAATTACGCGGTTGTCGAAGGCGATTACTGTGTGGGCTTAGAGGTGAACGCCAATCACCTAAGAGCCAAACGCAGTGGCGAGGTGATCGGCACGGCAACGCCTGTTCACCTAGGCCAGAGTACTCAAGTGTGGCAGATCGAGATTTGTGACGAGCGCGGGCGAAAGATTTGCCTGAGCCGTCTCACCATGGCCGTACTTAAACAAAAACGGCCTTTTAAAAGGGGACAAGATGACCTATGAACAACCGTGGGGAAAAGTGATCATTACCGCTCGTGAAGTGGTGGTGAAATTAACCCAGCCTGCGACAACGCTACAAGCCCGTCACGATGCGATCAAATTGTTTGGCCGTTCGCCGACGGTGATGGTAGCCAACGACATGGAATGCCAATGGCATATTCAGCTCACCGACGATCAACTGGTCGATCAATTGGCTAAAGCCTTGTCGATTGCGATCGATTAAATTGCAAAAAAGAGGAAATATCCGCACAATAGGGCGTATGATGTTCAGTGTAAGATTTCCTCTTTTATGTCCAGTCGTCGTTTAAAAGCGCAATTTGATCGCCTGTTTGATCATTTTCAAGGCCAAGATGGTGATACTCAGTTAGACGTGATCACTGAGCTACTTTGCTGTACGCGTCGCAACGCCAGAATGGTGCTCAACAAGCTTGAAGACGCAGGTTGGATAGAATGGCAACCGGAAAGCGGTCGCGGCAAATTATCGACGTTGCGTTTTAAACATCACCGCGATGACATTGCCAGCGACAGAGCCAAACACTGGCTTGATGAAGGCAAAATGGACAAAGCGCTTGAAAGCCTCGACCACGACATGGGCAAGCTCAATCAAGTGCTGCAACAGTATTTAGGCGTACAACACAAGGGCGGCAAACAAACCCTGCGCTTGCCTTATTATCGCCCATTGCCAACGCTGAACCCCACCCAGCCATTTCGCCGCTCGGAAGTGCATATCATGTCACAAGTGTTTAGCGGCCTGACCAAACTTGATCACAATGAACAGGTGGTGGGCGATGTCGCGCATCACTGGCAGCAATGCTCGGCGACCCATTGGCGCTTTTATTTGCGACCGAATATTCACTTTCACAACGGCTTCACGCTGACAGAGGAGATGGTCAAAGACAGCTTGTGGCGCACGAGAAGCTTTCGCTTGTTTGCCCATATCGAACGCATTGAGATTGTGGCGGACAACACCCTAGATATTCACCTCAGCCATCCCGATCATCACCTGCCGCGCTTACTCACTGAAGTGGTGGCCAAACTGCAACTGCCCCTCTCATTACAAGGGCCTGATTACGCGAAAATACCGATTGGCACTGGGCCATTTCAAGTGACCGAAAATAAGTCCAACAAACTCACGTTAACCGCCTTTGATGATTACTTCGGTTTTCGCCCTTTACTCGACCAAGTGGAAGTGTGGGTGGTTGATGACAGCTATTCAACGATTGTTTACCCGAGCCTCAACACGCTCAACATTACCCCGTCCGCGAGTAACGATGACGTGGCCCTTGATCCTGGTAGCTTGTTGCTGATGATCAATCGCCGTAGCGGGATCGCCAGTCGGCCGGATGTGGCCCAGTATTTGAGCGCCCATTTGAATGGCTTGCAATTGATGCGCGACTTGCCACAACACAAGGTGAATGAACTCGGATTGGTGCCCGCTTACGGCATCAAACCGGGCTGGATGGATCACCGTGCCGACGCACTGCCAGCCACGCCTGCCAACGTCGACGTCATCAGCTTGGCTTACCAAGACAAGCACCCAGTGCTGATGTTGCTGGCACAGGTGATCAAACAAAAACTGCAGCAGCAAGGGATTGAGGTTGACTTACTGGCTTACGATCAGGTGCTAGAACAAGAGGTTGATGTGTGCCTAAAGGCCATGGGCATGGCGACGCACCGCCAAGATGCCTTGGCCGCTTGGTTATTGGATTACAGTCAATTGGCAAGCTTTGCCATCCGGCCTGAATTTGATGCTTGGCAAGAGTGGGTGCGCGACTGGCAAGCCGATGAGCAAGGCGACTTTCCCGGCCGCTTGATTGGCAAACGGTTAATCGAATCGCTGCACGTGGTGCCACTATTTCACTGTTGGTTGGGCATCAATCAAGATCACTGCGGGGCATTGCAAAACACCAAATGCAATGCTCTTGGCTGGTTCGACTTTTCCTCGGTGTGGGTCAATCCAACCCTCTCGTGACCCTTGTGGCTGTGAAAGAAGCGCGGGAAAATGGCCAATAAAACATTCATTGTTAAGCTATTAGTCCTTGATCACGATACGCAATTGGCAAACGCGATTATACTGTCGCTGTAATATACTGTCACTGTAACAGGGGATAACAGGACTTGTGGGGTAAGCATCAATGACAAAAAAATATTGTGTGGTCATGACCACCACCAGCCGCGAAGGCAACGCCGAGTCGATTATCCGATATTTATTGGACAATAAACTGGCCGCTTGTGTGCAAACGCAAACCATCCAAAGCCATTACTTGTGGGAGCAGGAGATCTGCCACGACAGCGAAATACTGATCAGCATAAAAACCCGCCTGTCACTGTACCCGCAAGTTGAACAAGCGATCTTGGCGGTGCACGAATACCAAG
This sequence comes from Vibrio sp. HB236076, assembly GCF_040957575.1. Classification (NCBI taxonomy): domain Bacteria; kingdom Pseudomonadati; phylum Pseudomonadota; class Gammaproteobacteria; order Vibrionales; family Vibrionaceae; genus Vibrio; species Vibrio sp. HB236076. The sequence goes on along the minus strand of NZ_CP162602.1, from coordinate 779,016 downwards.
TGCCGCAAATCATTCAGTTGCCGATTTGCGACGGATTTTCACCTTATTTAGCTTGGATACGCGAGTCGACGGCGGGTTTGCAAGACCAATAATCCCAATGCGCAGAGCGCCCCTAATGTGTCGCACAGCATGTCTTTTTGCGCGTCCCATACGTCGCCCTGAGAGCCTAAAAACGCAATGCCTTGCGAGCCGCCGACGTGTACGGCATACCACCACTCAACGATTTCATAACCGGCCGCGACCGACATAATGGCGAACAAGGCGTAACTGGCAGCGATGGGCAAGGAAAGCTTTTTGTGGCGCAATAAAATTTCGGCGATTGGGTAGGCGTAAAGACCAATTGAAAAGTGGGCCACGCGATCAAATTGGTTGCGCTCTGAGCCAATCAGGTGATTGAACCAGTCAAAGGGGACTTCTGCAAAACTGTACTTCGCGCCAATGGTATGCAGCGTTAACCAAATAAACATCAAGACATAGGCGGTGGTCGAAAGCGGAAATCGAGATCTGGTCAGCCAAATCAGTATCAGTATCAAGGTTGCAGGTAAGATTTCAGCCAGCCACACCCCATAATCCTTAGCCGTGGCGGCGACAAACGCAAAAAGCAGGCCGTAAAGGAGTGTGAACAGCGTTAAGCAGGATGATGATTTCATAACGGAACCTCAATGAATGTGCTTGTGATCATCTTGTCACAGAATTGTACGCTGTTCAATTGTGCGCTTGGTTCGGATTCGGTTAAATTTGCTAGGGAAACGTTTGGCATTTAGATAAGGATTACCTATCATTAACCTCATCAATAATGATGATAAAGGTCTTCCATGAAACTCGAAACTGTCGATTTTGCCGCGGATAATGCTGCAGAGCAATTTGTCACCTCTCTGCACAACACTGGCTTTGGTGTGTTAAAAAACCACCCCATTTCTCACCAATTGGTCGAGACGATTTACCAGCAATGGCAAGCATTTTTCCTCTCTGAGCAAAAGAACGACTTTTTGTTCAACAGCGACACGCAAGATGGTTACTTTCCACCAACCATTTCAGAAAAAGCCAAAGGGCAGACCGTTAAAGATATCAAAGAATACTTTCACGTTTACCCTTGGGGGCAAATCCCTGATGCGTTGCGCGAAAACATTCTGACCTATTACCAACAAGCCAATGAGTTTGCGCAAACGCTCTTGTCTTGGGTTGAAGAGCACTCGCCACAAGAGGTGAAAGCGCGTTATTCCATTCCGCTGTCGAACATGGTGGCAGAAAGTGAAAAAACCTTGCTGCGTATTTTGCATTACCCGCCAATGACCGGTGACGAAGAGCCAGGCGCTATTCGAGCCGCAGCGCACGAAGACATCAACTTGCTGACCATTTTACCGGCGTCTAACGAGCCAGGTCTTCAGGTGTTGGCCAAAGACGGTGAGTGGCTTGATGTCCCTTGTGACTTTGGCAACCTCATTATCAACATCGGTGACATGTTACAAGAAGCCTCTGGTGGCTACTTCCCATCGACGACGCACCGCGTTATCAACCCAAGTGGTGAGCGCGTTAGCCATTCGCGTATTTCATTGCCGTTGTTCTTGCACCCAAGCCCTGAGGTTGTGTTGTCAGACCGCTATACGGCACACAGCTATTTAATGGAGCGTTTAAAAGAGCTAGGCGTGATTTAATACCACTCTAACACAATAGCGGGTTAAAAAAGTCGATAACAGCGTGAAGAAAATAGCTGGTGGAACAACGACTCACTGTTTGTATTGATAAGCAAATAGATTGATAAGCAAATAGGTTGCCTTGTTCTCATACTTGATTCTGCGTACTCATTGACCACCTACTTAATCTGATTGGTATAACTTATCACCGGGCATCGCTTAAGACGGATTCCGCCGTTCGATGTGTGAATGACCGTCAATGACACTAAGGAATAAATGGGATTGGGATAAGATCACATTTATTCCTTTTTTTGTATTTTTTTGTTCGACAATACCCAGGGAGTGGCGTTGAATGGCGACTCTATTCGCTTGGATATCGCTTACTTTTTATGTCTTCAAATTCTGCTAAACCCACCGAGGGCGGCGTTAGCGCGACGGGGGATTTTGAAAACCCGTTGCTTTGGCCGCTTTGGGAAGTGTTAAAAAACCAACCCGATGGCTGGAAAGTCCATACATTAGCGGCCCACCTCACTCAGCAACAGGTGATGCCGACCCTTGACGATTCTGAATATAAAGATTTGTTTAAGCGCAACTTTCTCATTATGAACGCTTTGTACCAACTGCAAGAGAGTTTGTGGCCTGAGCAGTGGTTGCAAGTCGAAGCGATGAACATTGTGTTGTTTCACACCATTCCGTCGCACTGCGCGCCACAAGCCGACGACCCGCTCAAAGCCTACTATCTCGATTGGCAACATTACCAAGCGGAAGAAGGGGAGATCCGCCGCTTACTCGATCAGTTTTGGACTCGATATCAAGGCTATTTGGGGCATGACAGTGCTCTGGAGCTCAGTACCGCGCAGGCATTGGCTTTATTTGAGTTACCTGAAGATGCCAGCGCGGCGACCATTCGCAGACAATGGCGTCGTTTGGCCATGCGTTGGCATCCGGATAGACCAAATGGCGACAGCGAACGCTTTCGAGCGCTGTGCAGCGCGTGGCAGATATTGAGAAGTCACAATTAAGACGTCGATTTTAGCGATTGAGCATGTGCTGTGCTGCGCGTGGCAGATATTGAGAAGCCACAATTAAGACGTCAATTTTAGCGATGAGCGTGTGCTGTGCGGACATACCAACTGCGCGACCCGATGCGTTGGCAGCAACTCCAGAGCAGACCGAATGGCGACAGCGAACGCTTTCGAGCGCTGTGCAGTGCGTGGCAGATATTGAGAAGCCACAATTAAGATGTCGATTCTAGCGATTGAGCGTGTGCTGTGCAGACATGCCAACTGCGCCCGATGCGTTGGCAGCAACTCCAGAGCAGACCAAATGGCGACAGCGAACGCTTTCGACAGCTGTGCAGTGCATGGCAGATATTGAGAAGCCACAATTAAGACGTCGATTTTAGCGATTGAGCAAGTATTGGGTACACATGCCAATCCGCAATCTGGCGCATCGGGCCCTACACGAAAAACAAATACACGATAAACAACACCCACACCGCTGGGTGTTGTCTTCAAGGGGTCAATACACCTTTGTCGAGTGCGCTTACCCGGCCTTAAATTGACTGTCGCGACAACGATTGAGCGCGGCCATCACATCACAGCGTCTTGGTTTGGCCAAATCACCATGCGGCGGCAAACTTTGATACCAATCTTGATTGAGCAAAGCATCGACCGATTGTACCGGCTCATTGAGCCATTGTTGCTGCTGCGCTAATTGGAATAGACACCATGCGATGGCATTGATTTCTGCACCGCTGTCGATTTGCTCTAACGCCGCTAAGTTAACAATGGTTTGCCCTAAACGCAGCTGATTATGGCCTTTATTCCCAACGCGAAACTTACCTTCTTGTAAAATTTTCATCAACGCGCGACTGTTGAATGAACGAGGTGACGGCGTCACAAATTGCCCGTCGGTTTCACTTTGTCGTTTACTCGGATAGTCACTGACGACTTGTTTGGCGGTCTCGGTGACATCAAACGCTTGGTATTCGTGCATTTGAATCACGCAATCTGCCACGTCTAAATAATCCCCTGAACCGCCCATGACGATCAGACTCGATACCCCACAGTGCTGATACAAATCTCGGACTCGGTCGACAAATGGCGTGATGGGCTCGGCATCGCGGTGGATCAAAGCCTGCATACGCTCATCGCGGATCATAAAATTGGTGGCCGATGAGTCTTCATCAATCAGAACCGCTTGGCATCCGCTTTCGACGGCTTCTTGTAACGCCGCCGCTTGTGACGTAGAGCCCGAAGCATCTTGACTGCTAAAGCAATCGGTTTTGATCCCGTGTGGCAGTGATTTAATGTAATTGGACAAGTTTAACTGATGAACCGCACGGCCATCTTCTGCGCGAATTTTCATTGCCGACTCATCCATGACCACATATTCGCGACCGTCGCCTGGGATGTGATCGTAAATGCTTTTTTGTAGCGCCGACAACAAGGTCGTTTTACCGTGAAAGCCGCCGCCGACAAACAAGGTTACCCCCTCGGGAATGCCCATCCCCGTCATGGGCCCGTTGTGTGGGGTCTCTAGTGTGACGCTCAAACTGGCTGGGCTTTGGAAGGTGACGGCGTCTTTCATTGGCAACTCACTGTCACCCGCCAAACGAGGTAATACGCTGTCGTTGGCGACAAAAGCCACTAATTGGTGTTGCTTAAGTTGTGCGCGCAGTGCCGCTTGGTTTTCAACGGTTTGACAGTGCAGGTGCAAGGCTTCGAGGTCCAATTCCAATTTCGCCGTCGCTTTACGAATCCATTTTGGCAAGTGGTGAGTCAGTAAATTGATCGCTTTTTTGCCCAAGACGGTACGACCTTCTGCAGGCAATGAAACGCGAAAACGCAGTTCAATCCCGCTGTCGTTAAACAGCACCGCGGTACTGTCTAAAATCGTTTGCTCACTGATGGTGACATCGACATTGGGTTCGTGCTTGATCTGCTCGGCAAAGCGGCGAGCGATAAAGTCTCGCGCCCCGCGTTGATAAGCGAGAGACTGTTGTTGAAGCTCAGTCAGACCGGTTAATGCCCACGGACGAATGGCGCGTAACCGAGAGGAGGCGGCGTAGGGATCAGATTGAACGGTATCAATCAAGAGTTCAAAGTCACTGAATGCGTAGCGTCCTTTGATTTGTTGATAAGCGCGATAGGTCTGGCGTTCGATTTTTTTGAGTTGAGCGATCAATTGATCCATAGAAAGCGGTCCAAGGTTATAAATAGTCGTACAAGCGGGGCGATTATAGGAAGTCAGTTGCGCCGAGTAAAGCACTGTCCTCATTGCGCCGGTCCCCAGTACGGCAAAATGCCGGCGTGTCTAATAGCAATCTAACTCAATAGCGAGTCACCTTAGCGGGTTAAAAAAGCGCGATAATGTCGTTAAGAGCATAATATGTAGAACGACGACTCACCGTCTTTTCTTGTCTTGTTCTCAAGGTTCTCAAGCTTTTTCTCTGCGCTCTCATTGACCTTATACTGAATCAGATGGGTATAAGGCTTATTGGTTGGTTATCCGTGATGGGTTATTGACGATCGGCTGAGCTCGGTGGTGATGGTTGGTGTAATCGCAATGCTTGGCCAAATTTTTTCGCCGGCATGGGTTTACTGTGTATAAAGCCTTGCGCGATGTCATAACCTAGGGTGTTTAAGTAATCCGCTTGGCTCTGGCTTTCGATGCCTTCAATAATGATTTGCAGTTTCATTTGCTTGGCAACGCCGATGATCGATTTTACGATCGCTCGGTCGTGGTGTGAGTGCTCGATATGGTTAATGAAGGATTTATCGATTTTTATTGCTTGGAAAGGATAGCGTTTCAAATAACTAAAAGAGGCAAAACCGGTACCAAAATCATCAACGGCCAACGCCAAGCCCAAGTTATGCAGCGCTTTGATATTGTCTGCGGTGGTGGCATCTTGAGTCAACACTGAGGATTCGGTGACCTCGATTTGAATGTATTTGGCGGGCAATTGATAGCTTTTTAGCCAATGCTCGACTTGTTGACTAAAATCGGGGCGACGCAATTGCAACGCAGAGACATTGACTGCAATCGAAAACGACTCGACATAGGCAGACCAAGCTTTGGCGGTTTCGATGGCACTACGTAAGGCAAACGCCCCCACAGAGTAGATGAGGCCATTATTTTCGGCCATGGTAATTAAGGCTTCATCGGAAATAATGCCCAAAATCGGGTGCTTCCAACGCAACAAGGCCTCTGCACCGATCCAAGCGCCAGTTTTTGCACACACTTTAGCTTGATAGTAGAGCATCAAGTCATCGTTTCTGACTGCTTGTAATAAAAAGCTTTCCAATTGATTGTGCTGTTTCAGCGATTCGGTGTGCTCTGGGTGATAAAACTGATGCGAGTAACCGCTGTCTTTGCACAAGAGCATGGCTTGATTGGCTTTGAGTAGCAAGGCTTTTGGGTAGTCATCACCGATTTGTTGGGCAATGCCAATAAAAGTATTAAATTGAATATCGAAGTCGGAGAAGTGAAAGCCGTGATAGGTGGTTTGTTGGATTTGGCGGCAGAGGGTTTCGATATTGTCGTGCAGTGTTTTGTCAAGGATAACTAAGGTCAACTCACTGGTTGCGGTGCGGGCTATCAAGCTGTTGCTCGGCACCAAACTTTGGATGCGTTGGTTAAAAAGCACAATAGCCGCATCCAGCGCATCGACGCCAAATTTGCTTTGCAAGCTGGCGGCATTGGCAATACCGATCGACAAAATACTCAGATAGGCGTGTTTGATGCTCATTTTTGATAACGCGTTGAGCAGGCCGCTGCGATTGAGCAATTGTGTGGCATTGTCGTGATATTGATAAAAGTCCGAGCGGGGTTGGGTTTTAACCATTTGCGATGATGGTGTCAGTAAGTTTTCGGCCTTTTGATCCTCGGGCTTGATTTGGTCGGGCCCAGATTGTTCAAGCCCAGATTTTTCAAGCCCTGATGGCTCAAGTTTAAGAGAGTGGCTATGCCACAAGAGTTTCAGTTCCATTTGTAGCGTGCGGACCGAGTGCTCTACTAGGGCGATTTCTGAAGCCGAGAAAGGATGCCGCTCAGAAAACAGCAAAACGAGACTGCCAAAGACGTGCCCATCAGGCCAGAGCAAGGGATAACCGAGGACGCTTTTTATTTGACTGCGCGCTTGATATAGATGTTGAAATTCTTCACTGTGAGGTAAGTCTTCAATGAGCAGCGACTTTTGGCTTTCGACAATACTTTGGCAAAGGAGGGTAAAACAAAAGGCTTGCTCAATCCGGCGCTTGTTGTGTTCGACCTTGAGGGGAATGGCCTTGTCACCGATAGGACTGATCACCACACTGTCGGCGCCGGTGAACGTGGCTATCATTTCTATCAGGTTCTGCCAGTCTTGATAGGTCGTGGCAGTTAAAGACAAGCTTTGCCCCCACTTAATTTGGTTACACATTAAGATTCTCAACCAGTTAAGCAATATCAATTAAGTATAGTGAGTTTGCCTATTGTTGAAATAGATATTTATCACTTTTTAGCGAAAGCAATTTATTGTCTCATAATTGAGCTTAGCGTTGAGACTGATCCGATTAAAGATGAATGTCGTAAAGACAGTAATCCTGCGCTTTGAGGGAACTTTTACTTTTTATCAACGGCCAAACGGCACAAGAGTCAAGCTTTTTTGCTGATGAATTGCTTAAATATCAATACACAAAAAGCATTTGTTAAAGGTTATCCACAAAATCGGTGGATAAGTTTTGGGATAACTTGCCACGGCATCCATTTGTGTGTGATTAGGCGTGGCGCTAGGCAAGTAAACACCGATGCTTGATGCAAATTCGACGGTTTGATCTTTGTGTATAGGCTATGCTGTCAAGATAAAAGTAGTGTAAAAGTGAATCAAGACGAAAACCCTGTCAAAAATGTGATTTTTTTCACTGTAATTGATAGGTAAACTGTAACAAACCGACAAATAAGATGGCAGAAATGAAATCGAACGAAGGTAAACACATAGGCATTATTGGTGGTGGTGTAGCAGGCTCGACAGCGGCTATCCATTTTACTGAGCTGGGCTTTAAGGTTTCCATTCTTGAAAAAGGCCCTAGTCTGGTCAATGGTCCACCGATTTGCCATTTGCATGCGGGCGGTAACCTGTACCGCGAAATCTCTCAACAGCAATGTGTCGAACTGCTCAAACAATCAATTGACAGTGTGCGTTTGTTTCCGCACTCGATCAATGTTCGCCCGACGGTGATTGCGGTACCTAAATCCGATGGCGGCACCCCAGAAGACCTCTTGCCTCGTTTAGAGACCATTCAGAGCGCTTATCAGCAATTGGTCGATAGTGACGAGAAAAACCGCGTGCTCGGTGACCCTAATGCCTACTATCGTTTGCTGGATCGCGATGCGTTAACCGCGCTTGCCAAGCAGTCGCAACCTAAGTCACCCAAGACGCTTGAAGAGTGGTGTATTCCCTTTGCCAAAAACGCCGACCTCGAACAATTGAAATACCCGGTCGTGGTGGTGCAAGAGTACGGTTGGAGTGTGTTTCGTTTAGCGGCCTTGGCCCATTTAACGCTAGACAAGGCGCCGAACTGCCAAGTGATGACACAAGCCAAGGTTCAGCACTTGCACCGAGACAAGCATGGGTGGCAAGTGCAATTCGAGCGACATGGACAGCAAGAAAACCTAGAGGTTGACTATCTCATTAACGCGTGCGGTTTTCGCACCGGGGTGTGGGACGATGAAATTGGCGCCAGTTGCGAACGCTTAGTCGAGTTTAAATCTGCTTACGTCACTCGTTGGCATCAAGGGGATGAGCAGTGGCCTGAAGTGATTTTTCACGGCCCAAGGGGCACAGACAAAGGCATGGCGCAGTTGACCCCTTATGGCAACGGCGTGTTTCAATTGCACGGCATGACGCCAGATATTACCCTGTTTGACAATGGGCTCGTCTCTTCCGATCGTACGTCTTCCCAGCCGAAGCTAGACCCTAAACACATTCATCGCATCGACACGGGTTGGGAGCAGCAGGATATTGACTTGAGAACGACGAAAGCCATTGCCCATGTTGCGCAGTTTATTCCTAGCTATCAAACGGCTCAAGTGGCCGGTAAGCCGCTGTTTGGTGCGCAGCAAATTCCGGGGCGTGACCCTTCGCTGCGCGCTTCGGATGTGAGCTTCTTTGAAGACAATTATGCCCGGATAGAAATTGTTAAGGCCTCTTCGACCTTGTATGCCGCGCAAAAAATTGCCGCCCATTGGTTTGGCATTGAGAGGGACAGGGATATAGAGCGCACACACAGCGTGACAACGTCACACAGCCTCGAGCAGACCGAGCAAACCGCGATGTCGTTGGCGACCCTAAGGCAGTATCCTGTCGAATTGGCTCAAGTGTCTGGAGAGACTAGCACTGAAGAGGCCCGCGCAAAAGAAATAACCCGTTGCGATGAAACCAGCATGGCCAGTTAATCCAATGGGTTTGATTTGAAAGTGAATTGAGGTCGCGTATTGATGACGGCGGCCTAAACCACGTGTTGAATTTTTCAATCCATGGTTATTCAATGTCTCAGTGTACATTCGATGCCTCAGTGTACATTCAATGCCTCAGTGTTCCCTGAGGCATTTTTTATTTCAACTGAGGTTGTACTATTCTAACTCAATAGCGGCTCACCTAGCAGATCACCTAGCAGATCAAAAAAACTCGATAACATCGTTGTGAAAATAGTTTGTAGAACAACGACGGTCTTGTATTAATAAGCAAAATAGGTTGCCTTGTTCTCAAGCTTGATGCTGCGCACCCATTGACCACATACTCAATCCGATTGGTATTATGCGCCATCAATAATTTGGCGTAACTGATAAATAAGCAAGGCATCTTGTGCGCAGTCGACACTTAATGAAAGGGTGTCGGCCTCAATGGCAAGCTCTTGGTTTGAACCTTGGTACCACTGACCAAAGTCGATTAAATGCGTCACCTGGGCAATGATATTGTGGCTGTCGAGCTTTCTGGCCGAGGCGCTGGTGGCCGGATGGGGCTTATCGACCTCAATATTAAACAATAAGGGGACGTCATAGTCGTCGGCGATGGCCAAACTGCGTTCGTTGTCTTGGCTAGCCGCCACCATTAGGGGTAATCCGAGTGAGGCACTGGCCATACAAATGGCGCGCATAACGTCGTCTTCGGCCATCATTTGTTCAAATAAAGCGCCTTGCGGTCGAATGTGATGAAGCCGTTGCCCAAAGTACTGACACTGAGTTTGTAATGCGCCAACTTGGTATAAAATTAATTGGGTGATGTCTTCAAGTGGTAAGGTTTGCGATTGCAGGCCGAAGTTGACTCGGTCTTGGAAGCTGGGGTACGCGCCGATTTTAACCTTGTGCTGCGCCGCTCGCTGAATGGTTCTCGCCATCGTCGCAGGGTCGGACGCGTGAAAGCCGCAAGCGATGTTGGCTAAATCGATATTGGGAAAAATAACTTCATCAAACCCCTTGTCCCAAACGCTGAAACTTTCGCCGACGGCACAGTTGATCGTGATGTTTTGATCTGGCATATACAAACCTTGCTTTGACAATTTAACGTCAGTATTCGTTGTTTGCACGGCGAGGTAAATGGAAAAACCCATTCTAGGTAAAAAATAGTTAAAAAAGTGCCATTAATTGATATTAATGATGGTTTTTAGTTAAAAAGTTGATTAGAATTTGCGCGACTTTTTTTACGACACTTTGGGTATGATGATGGAATTAGCGTTAATTGGTGCATTTTTGGTTGCGGGCTTCTTGATGGTCAGAAAAGAGAAGCGCAATTTCTAAGCGGTGCGTAGGGCGGGTGATCGGCTGTGACGATGATCTGCCTTTTCTTATTGGCTCATTATTTCTTTTTCTATTGCGATTTCCCTTCCTTTTCCTCTTGTTCGAAAATGCGTATTCTTAACGTATCCAACACGTTAAGGGCCGCCATGAAATTACCTATCTCTCTTGATGCTTTATCAATACTCGACACGATTGAAAGGCGAGGAAGCTTTGCCGCCGCGAGTCAAGAGCTTAACAAAGCCACATCGTCGCTCACTTACCAAATACAGAAATTGGAGCAAGATCTGGACATCTTGATCTATGATCGCTCCGGCTACAAAGCCACGTTAACCCCGGCGGGTCAGTTGTTGCTCGAACGAGGGCGGGCGATCTTACAAGCCAGTGAGCAATTGGTTTTTGATGCGACAGCGTTGGCCAATGGCTGGGAGCTTGACTTGACCTTGGCTTACGACGGCTTATTGCCGGTCGATGGCTTTTTTCCGCTATTGCGCCAATTAGAAACCGTGGCGCCGACACGAGTTAAACTGCAAGAAGAGATCTTAAGTGGTTGTCTTGAGGCGTTGCAAAAAGAGCGAGCCGATTTGTTGGTTTGCCCCGATTTTGGCCAATACCCGAGCGAGATAAAAACGGTGAAAATCGGCCAAATCAGCACCATGTGGGTGGCGAGTCCCGAGCATGCGATTCATTTTCGTCGTGGTGAATTAAACGAGCAGGCCTTAGAACGCCATCGAATTATCGCCATTGCCGATACGGCGCAAGATCAACCGGCAATGAGTGTCAATGTATTGCAAAAACAGCCGCGTTTAACCGTGAGTACGATGACAGCAAAAGTGCAAGCGCTGCAAGCCGGCCTTGGCATCGGCACTCTGCCGGTTTATGTTGCTAAGCCACTTATCGACTCTGGTAAGCTGCGAAACATCGAGGCGCTCAAGACGGCTCAGGATTACGATTTGATCTTGGCTTGGAAAAGAAACACCATGGGCAAGAGCAAAACCTGGTGCATTGAGTTTTTAACTCGCTATGGTGTTTCCCACCTTTAGTGTTTATTTTGCGCTCTTTTCGCCAATAAGATGAGACGTTAGACGCCGGCGGCTATGTTTTGGGTGACAAGTTTAACCGCAGGTGGCAGCAGCCTTCCTCAAAATCAATGCGAGTGGAAAACCCGAGGCGTTTGGCCAATGCAATCATGGCTTTATTATCCGGCATGGTCATGGCGTGTAATTGGCGCAACTGTTTCTCTTGCCCGTAATTGATGAGCTTTTTGAGCAGTTTTTTACCGAGCCCTGTGCCTTTGATGTCGCTGCGGATCAAAATGGCAAACTCGGCGCTGTTAGTGTCATTGTCGATCAATGCTCGAGTAACGCCGATAACTTCGGGTTTTTGATCGATAAAGCGCAACGCAATAAAAGCCATCTCGCGGTCGTAGTCAATTTGGGTAAAGTTGGCGAGGGTATCATGAGTGATTTCACCAATATCAGAAAAAAAGCGCCGGTAGAGATCCTCTTTACTGGTTTTGGCGATAAATTGTGCGTGCAGCGGCTCGTCTTCTGGCAAGATCGGCCTGAGTAAAATCGGTGTGCCATCTTTGAGCACTTCGGTTTCCACTAATTCGGCAGGAAAAGGGCGAATCGCGAGTCGGGCGCTGTCGTTGTGGTGGCAGGCTTGTAAGGTTAAATCGGTATCGAGAATTAACCGCTGCGATTCACTCAATAGCAAGGGATGAATATCCAAGCTCTTGAGTTCGGGAATGTCGATGATCATTTGAGATAACTGAACTAAAAAGGTGACTAAATGGGTAAAGATGGCATTGGAGTCTAAATGGTTGAGACGCAATTTGTTTTCTTTGAGTGCCTGTAAAATCGCGTAGCGGGCTAGGGTGCTGTTTAACGGTGGGATCAACACCACCGCATCGCGCTCCATCACCCATTCGCGCCCGCCTTGGCCAAGAAAAATCACTGGCCCGAACACGGCATCGGTCATCACTTTAATTCTCACTTCATCACTGCCTGCTAATTGTGCCATTTTTTGAATGGTAAAACCTTCTATGTTAGCGGTCGGGTATTGTTCAGTGACGCGAGTGAGTAAATCCCGCGCTTTATTGTTGAGCTCTTTGGCATCGGTCAGATTGAGCAACACCCCTTGAATTTCGGACTTGTGGACAATGTCTTTACTGCGCAGCTTTAACGCAACGGGAAAGTCGATTTTTTGCGCCTGTTCTATCGCTTCATCGACAGAGGACACTTGCCAGGTTTTGGCCACCTGCATGTTAAAGCAAGCAAAAAAAGGCGCGGCGTCTTCGGTTTCTAATTGGACAAGCGGTTGTTCGTGTGTCGAGCAAGCCGATGCCGAGCATGACAACGAGGCTTGCTCAAAGGTCGTGGCGATCCATTGTTTGGCCTGTTCAATATTGGCTTGGTATAAGGGCTCGGCGGTGGATGGGGTTTCTCGCAATTGACGTTGGTTACGACGGTACTCGACTAAGTGCATGTAGGCGGCGATGGCACTTTCAGGGGTTCGATAGGTAGGAAACCCGGCCGCCATCAGCTTTTGCCGAGCGAGGTGGGCACTTTTTTCGCCGGTCCAATTGGTTAAGATATTAAATTGTTGCGTTTTGGGGTGTTGCGCCAGTTGTGCAATGATGGCTTCTGCGGTCAAGGTAGCTGGAGCAATGGCCGATGGACTGTGAATGATCAAAATGGCGTCAACATCGCGGCTGTTGAGTAAAATCTCTAGGCAAGTTAAGTAGCGTGCTTGGTCGGCATCACCTAAGATATCGACCGGATTACGGGGTTGCCAAGTTGGCGGTAACACTTGAGCCAGTTGTTGTTCGGTTTCTGTCGTCAATGTTGCCAGTTTTCCACCGCGTTGATAGAGGGTATCGACAGCCATAGCCGCGGTGCCGCCACCATTGGTGATGATCGCCAATCGCTCACCGCGCAGAGGCACAGCATGAGTGAGGGTTTCAACCGCGGCAAACATCTCATGGGTATTGTTGACGCGCAGCATGCCGCTGCGCTGGATCGCTGAGTCATAAATGATATCGGCGGGGTCAGTGCGGTAACGCCCCGGCTTGAGCACTAAAATGCGTTTGGTCCTAGACGCGGCGCGGGCCGCAGATAAAAAAGTACGGGCTTGGTCTATCGATTTGACATACAGCACAATGGCATGAGTCTTGGCATCTAGAGCGAAGTGGTCGAGTAGATCACAAAAGTGAATGTCTTGTGATTCGCCAAGAGACATCACGGCAGAAAAACCGATTTGCCTTTCTTCTGCCCAATCGAGCACGGTGGTAATAATGGATGCCGATTGCGATAAAAATGCAATATTACCCGTCTTCGCTCGGCTGGCCGAAAACGACAAATTGACCCCTTGCCAGGGCAAGATGATCCCCAAACTGTTCGGGCCAATGACCCGCATGCCATTTTTTTTCGCCAAGTCGATAGCGCGCTTCGTTGTGTTTGGCTTCTCTTGCCCTTGGTCGATGACGATTATGAATTTGCAGCCGGTTGTGCTGAGTTGCTCAATAAAGTGGTGATGACGGTGACTGGCGGTGCACAAGATGGCAATATCGATGGTGCGAGGTAGCGACTGGATGTCTGGGTATGCATGAATGCCTGCCACCGCTTTATAGTTGGGCGTAACTGGGTAGACCACGCCGCTAAACTCCCCGGCGAGTAAATTGCGAATCACCACATGACCGGCACGGTGAGGGCGGTTTGACGCGCCAATGACCGCAATACTGTTTGGGTTAAATAAAGTCTGTAAGCGAGTCATTGGTTCTCCCGAATTGGTCGGCTGATAAAAAAGTGGCACCAAAGCTATTGTACGAAGAATTGTCTTGATAGTTTGTGTGATAAATCACAGCTTACCGGTGGGATTTAAGCCCTTAGTACTTGATTAACTTGAACAGTATCGGCATGATTTATTGGTATCTTTTTAAAAACACTATAGTGACCTTATGAAAAAAATAGCAACGATAAGTTTGACGTTATTAGTCAGTGCTTGTGCATCCGAAACCTATCTCACCGATGTCACCAGTGAAAGTCAGCGCGAAACTTACGACACCGATACGATTTCGCAACCGTTGACGGCAAAAACCGCCAACGAATCCAGCGCATTAAAACCTTTGGTGCCTTCATCGAGCCCTTCGACGCAGCAACCTGCGGTGAGTCAATCTAAAACTGCCATGACGCAAAAGACTCAGGTCACACGTCAAACGGTGACAACGCCAGCAACGAGTAAGGCGAATACCGTTTCCTTAACACCACCCACTGAGAAACAAAAACAACAAGTATCGCGTTTTGGTTATACGATTCAGGTGGTGGCGGTTGGTTCACAACAAAAGGCCAATCGCTTTGTACAGCAGTTACCTCAAGGCCAGCAGCCCATTTGGGAAAACTACAAAGTGGTCAATGGTACTAAGTGGTACGCCGTGCTGTATGGTGATTATGCAACCAGTACTGAAGCTAAAGCGGCGATTAATACTTTACCGTCTCAGTTTCAGACCCTTAAGCCTTTTGTGAAAAGCATTGATGGGATCAAAAATTCTCAATTCCCAACCTTGAACAAAGTCAATTAACGCGGCTCTGGCAGTGACCAATAGACGCTGTACCTTGGTTGGCCGCTCAATATTGGCTCTGTCAGTGCATGAGGCGGTTAAGCATTCGTCAACTGCGCCGCCTTGTTGCCACAATAGGTCAAATTTGCTGTACCTCTGCGGTCAAATCACTATTATGTCGGTAGAGAATTAGGAATGGAAAGACAGTTAATGAATAAAAATGTGTTACTTTTGTGTGGCGGCTCAGGCTCAGAGCACGAAATCTCTTTGCTATCGGCACAGTATATCGCGCAGCAATTGTCTCAGGTCGATGACATTACGGTAAAACAGGTAATCATCGAAAAAGACCATTGGCTTGATGTAGAAAGTAACCCTGTCACTTTCGACCTACACCGCCGGGCGATTTGTTGGCAAGATCAGCAATGGCCTATTGATTATATCATTCCCTGTATTCACGGTTTTCCCGGTGAAACAGGGGATATACAGTCACTGTTTAAATTGGCAAATCTGCCTTATCTCGGCTGTGGACCTGAGGCGAGTAGCAATAGTTTTAATAAGATTACGTCAAAGCTGTGGTATGACACGTTAGGCATTCCTAATACGCCGTATTTGTTCTTAACCTCACCAGAGGAAGACTCTCACGCTAAAGCCGAATCGTTTTTCAAGCAGTGGGGCGAGGTGTTTGTCAAAGCCGCATCACAAGGCTCGTCGGTGGGCTGTTATAAAGTGAGTGAATTATCTCAGCTGAATCACGCTATCGAGCAAGCCTTTGGCTTTAGTGATCAAGTCTTGATTGAGAAAGCGGTTAAGCCTCGTGAGCTAGAAGTGGCGGTGTATCAATTTAATGGCGAACTGCATGTCACTTACCCAGGTGAAATCGTGGTGGCCAGTGACACTTTCTACAGCTATGAAGAAAAATACAGCTCAAGCAGTCATGCACGAACCGACGTTGAAGCGAAAAACTTGTCGAGCGAGCAAGTGGATAAAATCAAACACTATG
Source organism: Vibrio sp. HB236076 (assembly GCF_040957575.1). Lineage (NCBI taxonomy): Bacteria > Pseudomonadati > Pseudomonadota > Gammaproteobacteria > Vibrionales > Vibrionaceae > Vibrio > Vibrio sp. HB236076. Next base: position 763,043 of record NZ_CP162602.1, on the reverse strand, counting down.
CGGCAGTAGTGTTTACCCAAATGAAACTTAAAGATTTAGCTCGTGTTGATTTCTTTTTAACCCCAGAAGGTGAGGTGTACATGAATGAAGTCAATACCTTCCCTGGGATGACGCCAATCTCCATGTTTCCTAAGATGTTAGAAAACCATGGTCATCGCTTTAGCCAGTTTTTGGTCGATCGAATTGTGGCGGCCACTCAGGCCTAATCCCACGGCCGCAACTTAACGAACTTGAGCTTTTCTTGCTCAGCTTTGTGTTGCCATCCCAGGTATTGCGATGGCATCACAGGGCTTAACCATCTTCCAAAATCTTGTATTTCTTTTACTTTTAAACCTTGTGCTTTTAATGCCTGCACGGCGCCGACTCGGGTGGACTGGCCTGAAAAAATCACATCAATACCGAGAATATCGCTGGCTTGACGCATCACTCGATAGATGGATGAATCGTTGAGTAACGTTTGACTGATGTTGTTGTATCGATCGATAGCGCAAAAAAGCGGCCCTTCGTGATAAGGCAAGTGTTGAACCCAAGTGTGTAAGGCGTGGCTTGCTTTGTCACTCAATTGGTATTGATGATGCTCAAGTTGTACATAAGCGATGTGGTTAGGGTCAAAAATCACATTATCGAGTGTCAGGTGCTTGAGTTCTCCGCGTTTTAAAGCACACTCAAACATCACCATATAGATAGCGAGATCACGTTTTAGTTTGATTTTTTTTGTCTTGTGTAGGGCGTGATAGATATCTTCGATATGTGACAGGGTCATGGCGGTGGCTTGTTTGTTGTCATTACCGGCATTGGCTTTGAGCTGTTGTAGCGTCCATTTGATCTGACGATGATTGACTGGGTTGGCTAAAGACAACAAGGTATGAATTTTACCAATATTGACCACAGTTCTACGTATACTACTGAACTTACGCAATTTTGATTCTTTTTCTATAAAGCGCCTCAAGGTAGTAATGGCCCCGGGTAGTGCTCTGACGTGATGAAGTTGGCAAAACTCGCTGTAGCGTCGCCAGTCGTTTTTTAACGCCAACAAACTGTTATGAGTGTATTGGCGTTGGGTGATCATTTGCCATTCTTCGAGTGTTGGAGTGGCGTTGAGTTGGTCGATGATCGTTTCTATTTGTTTTTTATCAGTATAAATAAGTTTGTTTTTCATATTTGAAGCACTATAACTTAATATTTATCTAGCAATTATACTTGAAGAATTAACAGTTACAATTATTATTAGATAAGAAATAGTTAGCTAAGGTTCTAGCATGCCCAATACCATATATCGCAATTTTCATTTGACCAGCAATGCCAAAAATCCTCAGCTGTGGCAAGTTAAAATTAAAAACCACATATTAGAAGGCAGCCTCAATGCGGTAAAAAAGAGCATTGATTGGTGGTGTGACACCGCATCCATTGTACCGCCGAGTAAGTTTGCTTCATTAGATAGCGCCAGTGGTGAAAGCTCGACCAATAAAGCGGAAGACTTTAACGGTTACACTTTAAGAAATGATGCTGGCAGCGAGAATTCTTGGTATTGTATGTTCAATGGTAAGCTGATCAAAGGCTCTAAAATTGCCATTCAACGGCATATTGAAGCCTACTTGATTGCTAAACAAAAAGCACAGCAACAACAGAAGAAATAGCATTATGACTTTAGTTTATTCGACAGAAACAGGACGTATCAAGCCTGAAACTGAGAAACCGCAAAGAGAAAAGGGCGATGGTATTGTCCGCATTCAAAAACAAACCAAAGGACGCAAAGGCAAAGGCGTTATGGTGGTGACAGGGTTAGATCTCGATGATGCACCTTTGAAAATTCTTGCCGCAGAACTGAAGAAAAAATGCGGATGTGGTGGCTCAGTTAAAAATGGCACGATAGAAATTCAGGGTGATGATCGCGAGTTAGTCAAAAAATTGCTCGAAGCAAAAGGTCATACAGTCAAACTTGCTGGCGGTTAATTATTTTAACTCAATGGTGTTTAAAAACAAAAGTTCGATTCATTGAGAGCAGTAAAGGTTCAAAACTCAGCAGGTTATCTGCTGAGTTTTCACGATAAAGCCAACCTTTATGATGCGGTAATGACTGCCATGACTAATTTACCGTCAACTTTTACCGGGCCATCTTCTTTTGCGCCCAACGTGTATTCAAACACTCCCGTTTTCATTCCTCCATCTTCACCGTGTAACATCAGCATCAGTTTTTGATCTTTTTCGATCGGTTCCATCAGAATGGCGGTCACATCTTTGTTCATTCCAGATTTAAGTGGTGCATAGCCAACCACCGGACCAGGCTTCATATCTTCATTGGTTTTATGAACGACTAGCCAACCATTTTTGTGTGAATGAATTTCGGCGGCGGTGACGGTACCGCCTGTCAGGCTTTGATCCATGCCTTTAACGTATTGGTGATTCATGGCCATGGCTTGACCGGCAAATAGAGCAACAGACAAAGAACTCAGTGTGGCGATAACTTTTGACTTGAACATCATAGTGCTTTCCTTAGTTGAGTTTGGTTTTAAAATAACCACTCTTTATACGTAATCAGGAATCATTTGAGAGCTAAATTTTTCAAATTAAATTATCAGCACCGATTATAATATTAATGTGAAGCCAGTAGTACGCGGGTTATAAACTGTTTAAGTTGATACGTATCAATCGCTTGAGTTAGATACGTCGGCAAAAGATTATTAAACAGCAACGTTTATGATCACTTGGCAATGAATTAGTTAATACCAAAATATTGTCGTTCAAGAATGCAAGGCATTCGTAGAACAACAATATTTATGGATATTATCTACTTTATGGTAAATTGGTTATGGTCAATAGACGTATTAATCAGTAGCCATGATCAAGAAGGTTGTAAAGTAGGAGAGGATGATACCGTGAGTTTTGAACGTCGCATATTGAGATGAAAAGCACTCATAACTGGATAAACTTCAATTTAACATAAGATACATAATGCGCACTTAGGGTTAGTTTGTTAACATCGATAAATTAACATGACTTGTGGTGTTTTTACTGTGTTGGTGAGAATTTAAAATGATCGCTCGTGGTACCGATTATTTCCTTAAACCTACAACTCCAACACTTACTTGAGTCAGCACTATCAACAGCATTACACATAGCTTTAATCGCGTCAGTCTTTCTTATTAAATGGCCCTAAGTAATCTTGTCCCAGTCGAGAAGCTTCCGTTATTGGATCTTTCTTTAGAGTTGTTTAGAGATTAGGTGGCGGACACTTAAAGTACTCAGTCCAGTACCCCTTCCAATCATCAGACAAGCTAAACAATGGAATACTTCCTTTATGCGCTATGTCTAACCAACCTTCACCGACTAGCGGCTCCTGTCTCAAAGCACGAGATATGTTATTAGGAGCTTTTATGTTCTTTGGGTCTGTAATAATGTACGTGTTGATTGCCTTTGTTATCTCACTACCACTACTTGAGCTATATCCCTGCTTGGTGCGAACTACAAGCCCTGCAAACACTAACGGGAGATAGAGTGTTCCTTTGATTTTTCTGGCTTCCAAGAACTTAGGAAGCTCCTCAAGAATCTCATCATCAAAATCCAATTCTCTAATTGGTTTAGAGTAAAATTGCTTGGGCAGACTAATTTCTGAAGTATTTTCGAACAAAGGCAATAATCCCGTCTGATAGTATCTTTCCAAATCAAGGATAGAGTTTCGGTTATACATATTGTCGATTCGAGGAACGGTTATGTAACTAGAATCATCACATAGAAGCCCTTTAGGCTCATCCTTAGTATTTATTAGATGTGCGTAACAGCCATAGTCTAACGAATACAGGTTAAACTTCTGACTTTGTATCGTACTCACAGACACACCTTGTTTAATCAAGTGAATCACCCTAGCGTCAAACAAGAAATCGATTAACGAGTCATTCGTGTCGCTTTGGACTAAAAAAGCTCTAGTTTTCTTATCAGCTATAACAGCACTAACAATCCACTCGAGTAGTTTAACTGCTTCTTTTCGAGAATTAATATCTTTGCTTTTTGAAGTCGTGTACCAGTGTCTAGCAGCATTACGAATACCCGTAACTCCAATCTTTCTTCCGTCTGCATACAGTGAGGCTTGAGATATGATATGAATAGCATCTCTCGGAACACCTTCACTGGCTCTAGTAAACTCTTCTAGAGCGGGCTTGTTCGTAAAAACCTGAGAGATAAAGGACTCCACATTGTCTGGAACTACACCACATTTATCTGATGCCTGTACATGCTTATAAATTAGGTTTTTAAAAAATTGTACTGACTTCTCACTGTCGCTATCAAAGACCATAAACTGGTCTAAATTGATTGAGGTTGACGCATCTGAGGCAACTTCCAAGCCAATAAACTCACCGCTGTCATTACATGTGCGAAAGTTAGAACGATGCGAGATTGCCGCAATTTTTACCGTAACTGACGGAATAGAAAAAACTATCCGCCTAAGCATATCCGCTAAGTATGGCTGAAGGTCTAGTGGAATCTCACTCCACTCATCTATCAATAAATAAAGACTCTGCTCTGGTAAATGCTTAACAATACGAGTCAATATCCTCGAAAGAGCACCAAAGTGAATTCGCAGGGTTCTTTTACCACTTTCTCTCGTTGTGGATGAGCCTGAGCAGCTTTCTTGTGTTCGGTCAGAGTAAGAGGCTCCCAGTTTTGGCGTTGTTGATAATGTAGCATTTAGGCCGCTAAAGGACTCTTGAGAAACTGAATTACTTGAACTAGTCTCGACTTCAAACTGACCTTGCACAGTCATATTCGTTGCTTCTTCAACAAAGCTGTCCAAAAGCGGAACTAGAACAGAAAGGTCACACTCGTCGTTATTGTAACTTTCATCTAGAATCTGCTCTCTAACTTCACAAAGAGTATCTGATAATAATCGCGAGGCCCTTTCACTAAGACTTAGATTCGCATCTGAATACATTCCTCCCGTAGTACCCATGGTTCTCATATCTAAACTGACGGTAAGAATGCCTTGATTTTGAGTATCATTCTTTAAATATCTAAGAAGGTGAGTTTTCCCTGTACCTCGCCGTCCGTAAATAATTTGGTTTTCAGCGCAAGAAAATAGCGAAAAGACCGAACCAACGTGAACAAATGATTTTACTAAGTAATCATCTGGCTTGCGCTCTGCTCGCCTTGGCATAGTCACAAGTATTTCACTCAGAAATTTCATTCAGCTAGCTCCATTATCTTTATGTCACGGCTATCATATAACGAAAACTATAGTGTTGAAAACTCACTAATTACTTTTGTGTTGAATCAGACTCATAGGAATACAAGCCGATAGTACCAAGCCTTTCTTTACCTTATATTAAACGCCCTCACCTGCCGATCATATACACCTTGCCACTGGTCGTGTTTGTCCACTTCAAGCCGTGTGATCTGGCCGTCGATGTTTTAATGGCTTTTTTAAGCCAACCAATATCAATTCTTGTCGCGGTAATGGCCTACCGGATGCCACCGCCAACACAATCGCGCTATCTAAAGGCACACTTAAAATCATATCAAGCCCCTTTAAACTCGTTTCGGATAAGCCCAACAAAGTCAGAGCCACCGCATCGATCACGCCGCCATCGTCAATGGTCGCCATTAGCATTTCATAATGGCTTAGCACCGACTAGCATTAATACATACCGGTTTTTTGTGGGCGACGAAATGACGAATTTGTTATTTGTCTATTCGGCGCAGTTATTAGCTAAATACGCTTTTCATACACAAACGAGAGTACGTATAAAATATAAACGTTGCCCTAACTCATTGTTACATAGCGTGTATTTCCGTATGGAATTTTTGTTACCGGGTCACGAAAGTTAATGATTGTGATGGTCTCGTTGTTGATTTACGTACACAAAGAACTAGTTATAGTGCTTTAGGTCACAATGTTATGTGACAGATAATAAATAAGCCAGCAATATCGCTATCACTGGCTTATTGACTTTAAGATGGAGACTTTTCAGCCGCCTCTTCTCTTAACTTTTCAGCAACCATCTGAATTGCTTCTGAGGTACTGACGCCTTTAGACATCAGTTCTTGAATCCGTTCAACTGCCTTTTGTTGCTCTTCATGAGACAAGGGTGGAAAATCGTCAAACATAATAGGCCCTCTATCTATTCGGGGCTGACTATAACGATTTCACTAATAAGTAGCAAGAAAGTTCACCGATGCGCCCATAGAATTTTCGTTCGTATATTGAGCGGCCACATCCACTTCTAACAGTTTTAAAAGGTTAAGTCCGACACCGGCCGTTAACGTATCGTCCGTCTCTCTAGCCATATTATGCATATAGCCCGCCCGTAATTTGATAAAGCGGATCAAATCAAACTCAACCCCAGCACGAAGCATCTGAGTATCATCATCAATACCGATGAACTTCTTTTCTTCATTGAGATCGTAATCAATACTGGCTGTGAAATAGTCCGATACAATCCCCGCTCCCACGGTAAATAAGGGTTTCAAACTGTATTGATAATTGAGATCCCAAGTCCGTGAGCCTGCGGTTACCGTGGAGTGTTTGGTATCAATCTCATGACCAACCAAATTTTTACCCGCCAAACCAATTCGATAAGGCCCGTAAAACCACAACAGGCCGGCATCGAAATTGAGCAACGTTTCGGTTGTTGAGTTATCGATAATGTCTTCAGCATCAAAGTTTTCAAACGAAGCACCATAGCTATAGGTGTAGACTTTTTGCACTTTTGGTGTAACGCCAAAAGACATATGCTGATTGAGCACCTGACTATAACGAGCAAGAGAGACGCCCACTTCCGCAAGACCAAAAGTCAAAGATTCAACAATACTATCGTTCGCCGGATCAGAGTCATCGACCCTAGGGGTGACAAAAGATTCCGCATAGACTTTGCCGTATAACGTCGCCGCCAAATAAGAGTTGGGAATGCCGACAGCGGCAACCGCACCGAGTTCAACATTAAAACTATCACCATCAACGGCTCTTACCGCATCCTCAGCCCCCGGGTCTGAGCGGTCAATCAAATCGGCAATATCATCAATCTGATCGAGCAATTCATTTTCATCGCTAAATTGAAAACCTAAGCCAGGAGCAATCATCCCCAAGTCATCACTGCGACGGTAAATAGCCGCAATGGCAGGGTTATAAAATGGCGCGGTTAAATACGTTGCTGAAACGGTTCCGACCTCTCCCATCGCATCGCCCCTAGCCTCAACAGTATAATTGGCGGCATACAAATGACAAGGTAACAGGAGTGAAGCCCCCAAACACAACTGACGATAATTTTTCATAAACAAACCTAGTTCTGACTGATCATTTTTATATCGACAAGATTATGGTTTATTTGAAGGGCATTTACACGTTTAATTGAAAAAAGTGTGAGAGATTAATCATTTGATACGTCAAGTGTTCGACTAATGGTTTGCGAGGTTTGCAGCAAAATATCCCCTTGCCAGCGGCGATTACTCATACTGACAAACAAAACATACCTATCATTCGGTAACTTAGTCGCTTCTAATTTGGTAGGATATTGGGCATCGTAAGTTTTACTCCACACCTGTTGATAATCATCATCGACATAATCAGAGACCGTCACTTTTAGCAGCGGCAAAGGGCAATAACGGTTGGTTAAGGTTTTCTTTTCAACTTGCCAGGTGTCGTTCGAAGACCAGCGAACATAGTGCGTCGGCTCTTGATCTGACAATATGACCCAACTGCTCCATTCCGGCTGGTCGTCTGCTGAAATGGTCAAGCGATACAACCCCGGCGCTAACTTATTACTCAAGGTATAACGTTGTTGAACGTGTTGTTCATTTTCTTCGTCATCATCAAGAGTAAACAAAGTACCATCTGTTGAGATTTGAGTATTCACCCATTTTTCAAAGCGAATGCTATTGACCTTTTGATGAGATAGCACATCAATAAGTAACCGATGACTGTCATTACCGGGATATTGAACTGTCTCTCGCTGTATCGTTACGGCGTCTAACCACTCGGGCATCGCACCGTTCATCAAAGACTTGCCACAATCTTCAACCAAAGACTGGTTGAGCAGTTGATTGAGGTGGTGATTGAGACTGCCATCGTCATTGGATTGCCAAACTTCCACCATGGAATTAAACATATCCGAAAGATCGTCTTCAAGCAGATATTGATGGGCTTGAGTTAACGGGGTGTTGGATTCAAACCACTGACTATCGGCTCCAGCCATCAGTGGCTGGAGCGATAACAAACTAATAAGAATCGGGGTAACTTTCATTAGCCTTTCATCTTATAACCAACGCCGCGCAAGGTTTCGATTTCCAGACCCGGTAACTTTTGACGCAATTGCAGAACGTGAGTATCAACCGTACGCGTGGTTGGGAAGTGATTGTAACCCCATACATGGTCCAATAACTCATCTCGAGTAAACACACGGCCAAGATTGCTAGCTAAGAACAACAGCAGATCAAATTCCGTACGCGTCAAGGTGATAGACTCATCTTTGTAAAACACTTCGCGCGTGCCTTTGTCAATGATCAAATCTTCTGTGACCACGCGGTCTTTTTCATCCTGATCCGCGCTGTCTGGAGAACGTAATTGAGCACGAATTCGAGCAAAGAGCTCGGCTTCAGCAAAGGGTTTCGTCAGGTAGTCATTCGCGCCAGAATCTAGACCTGCAACCTTGTCTTTTACCGTGACTAATGCGGTAAGCAGAATAACAGGCACGTCATTGATGTTTTTCCACTCTTTCAAATGCTCAACAGAATCGCCATCAGGCAACTGGCGATCGAGCACAACAATGTCTGCTTTCGACCACAATTCAGCAACTTCAGAAATTCTCTCTGCGTGAAGGCATTCATATCCCGCCTGCTCAAGGCTCACTAATAAACCGTCAGCTAAGTTTTTGTCATCTTCAACTAAAAGCAACGTCTGTTTCACAAGGTATCTCCAAGATAAATGTTGTTGGTGGGCCGTAGAGTTTCATTTTTCCTCCCATACGGCCGACCATGGATTCCACTATGGTCAGTCCTAACCCAAGACCACTTTTACTGACAAAGGGTTTACGTAAATTCGACCAATCTTTCGCGCTTAACTGTCCTTGGTCTATGACGGAGATGGTCAGTTTGTCTGAACAGGTATCAACCTGAAGGCAAACTGGTGCGACACCATATTTCACCGCATTTCGTAATAGGTTTTCAATACAGTTGCCCAACCAATACACATTGATTCTGGCGGCAACATCATGATTTATTTTAAATTCAACTTGTCCCGGAAAGCTATCTTCTACTTTAAATTCTAACCACTCTCTGACAGAAGGCAGCCATTCCGTTGAAAATTGTTGATTATCTGACTGTAAATAGTCTTTACTTGCCTCCGCGAGTTGTCGTAATCGCCTAGAATCTTCGCATAACCGTCGAAACTCATCGTAAAGCGACTCGGGTAAATGCTCAAAATCACGACGGAACCCTTCCACCGTGAGTGACAGACTGGCGATTGGGGTTCGCAATTCATGGGTGAGAATTTGCAGCACCAGCATACGGCTGCGCAACTCTCGTTTTTTGGTATTCCAGCGATAATAGAGCCAGCCCAACACGAGTAATACGTTAGCAACGATCAATGCGATCATACTTATTTTTAAAATTTGCGATTGATCTTCAATATCCCAACAAATGTTACCCCGCTTGACAAAGCAACTGGTGTTCGCCGTTAACAGGTGCATTTGTAACCCGGCTTTTGACACGTTGCCCTGCCAGGTTTTTGCTCCGTAAATAAGGTAGTTATCACCCCTTTTTAACCACAAATCTTGACCGTCTATAAACATACTGGAACGATTTATCAAGGCGTATATCGCGTCGTTTGGCATGTTTTTTAAGCGATTTAACAACGGATCATTGTCAGGGTTACTTCTTTCTTTGACATGCATGTACTGTTCAAGCTGGCTTGCCATGTCTGGATGCGTTTGTGCGTACCGGTAGGCATAAGTCCCACCGCCTGGATGAATCAAATTACTACGAGAAAACCAACGAATAGACAGGTGAGTGCCTTTACACAAAGCGCGAGTAAACACCAACGGCTCCGTTACTAAAGGGTTTAACGGCAACTGGCCACTACAGGTCTGAGATAATTGATACAAACGCTGTATGTCACGCAACGGGTACTTCGCCGTTTGCGGCAAAGTGGAATCTGGAGAAATCAAAACCGTTGGGTATTTAGACTGTAGTACCCGAACGTCATATTCTTCTCTGGGCTGTTCTTGATTGAATAAACTGACAAATATACCAATGCGCTCAGGCAAAGAGTTTGCCCAAGCGGTTGGAATCCACAATATCGACACTACCAATGAAAACAGTAAGGTTAATTTATTCAAAACTTATACAAAAATCTGAAGAATGTAAGAATACTATACAGTATCACTTAAAAAAATGACAACCAAAGCACCAGCTTCATTGAGAGTGGTAACTAAATCCAAATAACGCCGTTATAAAGCATCGATTGCGGACTGCGATTGCTTAAAGTGAACGCTGCGCCCCAGTTCGACTAGCGGTGAACGCTTGTCTCAGCCTAAGGAATAACGCGTTTACGAGACAAAGAGTGTAAAGGCAAGTGATTCCCCTCGCCTTTACGTTACATTGGTCTTAAATACCGAACAGGTTAAGTATTCAAGAGAACATTTTTTCTCCCATCTGATCAATAAACATCTGAGATTTTTTGACCATCATATCATTGGCATCACTTTCACTGGGCAACACGTCTGAGCGAATAAAGCGATGCGTCTTTTCTTCACCATCGATGACTTTTTTAATCTCACCGGCAACGCGATATTGACCGTTCTCTGCTATCCCATCAGGAAAAATGGAAAACCCTTTATACTCGATGGCTTCAATCTCTTTTGCTGTTTCTTGAGGTGCACTGTCCTGACGACCAAACAAACGCGATAAAAATCCCACATTCACTCCTTATTTTAATGCTTTACTCACAATGGGTTTCTCAAACCATTCTAACTCGCCTTCATCTTGATAGCGAGACTGCGCGTAAACAATGGCCACCGGCTCTTCGCGCTCTCGACGACGGTCTTCGGCCAGCATGGTCTCGGCATTTTGCAAAGCAACGACAACATCTTGTTTTAGCGCGACCAGTTTGGTTTCTGGTAAGGACGACAAAAAGTCAATGTCATAACGGATATACACCGGTCTTAGCTGAGCGAGAGTTAAACAGGCTAAATCGGCCAGCTTTTCTTGATCATAACGCTCAGAGTACTGATTTTCAGCCAACTCTTGGCCAACCAACGTTTCCATGTAATTGTGTACTTCTGCATGGATCTGCATTGCACGCTCCTTTTTGTTTACCGAACACGGTGTAGCACTTGATTAGACTAGAAAAATACCCAATTTAAACTATAACTCACAATTTTATCGATGAGAAAATATTATGCCGATGCGTGACATGTGTTACAGTTATCGCGTCGTTTATTCATCGGAATTACACTTTCAATTCATGTTGTCTTTTTGCCTAACAGACTATCGTTTCAGAATAGTCGTTCCATTTATTCTCTTACTGGGTACCTTGTTCAGTATGGATCAGTGGATTGAGTTAGCACAAAACAACAAAAGCCTGGTTTTATCGATCCCTTATGCCATTTTATCGATTTGTTTGGTTTGCGGTTTTCTCTTCAAGCAGATGCGCTTCGCCTTAGTGAGCTTTGGTTTGCTGATCATCTACTACTTAATCCAAACCCGCTTACAAATTCCGTTAAACCGCGGCACCACCCTGTTAGAGCTTTCCATCCTTAGTTTTTTGCTTCCTGTCGGTTGCTTTTTGGCTTATGTCGTCGATGAAATGCATTTTACCTTTAAACAATGCCTGCTGTATTTGTCGACCCTCGCGGTCATGGCATTATGGGGCAATATCACATTGGCCTATTTTACAGAGGCGCATTTAGAGCACTGGACACAAGGGGTACTGTTTAGCATTGATAGCGTGTCAAAACTGCCCTTTGTGTTAATCTTGTACTCCATCATTATGATTGGCATCAGTGCTTTGTTTGTGATCCGCTATAATCGCATTTTTGATATTGTGATTTATGCCACGTTACTGTTTACCTCCTGTGTTTTTATCAGTTTTGATACGCCCTATATCTCGAGTGTATTTTTTACGTTACTGGCCAGTTGCTTGGTTTTTTACTTGCTCTCTTCGAGTCACGAGCTCGCCTTTATTGATTCCTTGACCAAAATAGCCAATCGGCAAGCCTTTAACTCCGATGCCGCGAGAATCGGCAAACGCTACGCCGTCGCAATGATTGACGTTGATCACTTCAAACAATTTAACGATAGATATGGCCACGATGTCGGTGACCAAGTGCTGCAACTGGTCGCCTCTCGGATTGAACAAACCCTAGATCAAGGCAAGGCCTACCGCTTTGGCGGTGAAGAATTTGTCGTTTTGTACCGCTATAAAGAGCACAACAAAATGAAGGAAAACCTTGAAGCCATTCGGCAAACCATTGAATCCTATCCCCTGACCCTACGCGACGAACACCAGCGCCCATCCCACTCGCGCGTCGGCAGTCAGCAGCGCGGACAATCGACCAAAGCCAAATCAACCACCCAAATTACCGTGAGTATTGGCGCGGCATTGTCGAAAAAACATCGTTCACTGCACGACACTCTCATTTGTGCCGATAAGGCCCTTTATCAAGCCAAACGCCGTGGTCGTAATCAGGTGATTATCGATCGCGATTGATCATCACGCCCTTCCCTGACACTCGCGTTTGCCTTGTCACGAAGTAAAAATTTGACGGCAACGCCATAAAATCAACCACAATCAGAGAAAATTCGCAATGTTTCCGTCCAATGATTGACTTTTGTTATCGACAGATTAGTATCTCGTTTTTTACACAATAGGACTGAATTATGTCTGATCAAGCGGCGCCCAATAACGATGAGACCACAGCTAGCTCTCAAGTAGACCTTGCTTCTCTTTCCCCTGAGCTTCAACAAGTGATTGCATTTGAAGAGGTTCCACAAGAAATGCTGGCCATGGTTGAATCCATCCACAATGTCTCACAAGAAACCGTGTTGGACTCTTGGAATTCATTACCTGCCAGCGCTCAAAACATCGTTGATAGCTTTGAGCAGTTTCACGCTCTGGTCTCCGTAAGCCAAGCGTTTGCCGGTGTCAGTGCCCTACAGTCTTTTGAAGGCATGCAAGCACCGCAAGGCACTTCAACCGAAGAACAAGAAAACTACAAGGCGCAGATGCTTGACCAAATCCTATACAACTGCGTGAAAGATATGGTCAAACAGCTCAAAAAAGCCCGCCGTGACCCAATTTTGAAAAAAGAATTCCAGCAAGTGTTCGCACGCTAGTCCGACATTCCCCGGCTTTTTTAGAGGGGAATAGGCTTGGCGCTTTTCCTTTAGAACAGCGCCAAAGCCTCACTTCAGTTTGATACAAATCGAGTATTCACAATAAACCCTTTCAATTTCATACCATTTTTCTGCTTTTTTTGTACAATCTAATCAGGAATTTATTTGTGGAGATAGCATGAAGCAGCTCATGACACGAATGTTGGTTACAGCATTACTAGGGATGATGGCCTTACCTGCCCTGGCCAACAACTTTAATTACAATCAGTTTGAGATCCGCGTGGGATCAAGCCCAGGCACGCTCGGCGCAGAATTGATGACCTACTTCACCGAAAACACGCACTTTGTTGGCCGTTTCGACAGTCAGTTCTCTGGTGATTGGGATCTCGCTGCCGGTATGGGTTTTCAGGGGCCGGTAGGTCAATTTGCCGATATTTACGGAGAATTTCTAGTTCACAATATCAAAACCGACTGGGAAGAAGTGGCCGGGGAAGATTTTGCCAGCGAATTTAATATCGGCACACGTTTGTGGATCACGCAAGTATTTGATGCCAATTTACGCTTGGGTAAGATATTTTATGACTCAGATGATGAGCGATCTATTTTTGCCCTAGATGGCCGTTTTCATTCCAGCGATCAACTAATTGTAGGCGCGGGATTTAGAGACTACGGCGTCTATGACAATCAATTCGTCATGTTTGTCAATTTCACCTTCTAATCCATAATTAGAACAGACCTGATTGATGGCTAATTTGACTCGATAAAAAGGACCGCGTGGGTCCTTTTTTGTTGTTTGAATTGGCAGGTCTTGTGAGCTCAATGCGGCATTAATTTTTCGCAAGTGACTCGACCCTAGGTTCGCCCTGGATGTAGGTTTTTGCAACATCAACCACCGCGACATCTTTAAAGAAACTGCGACCGAGTAGCAATGGGTAAGACAAATGATTGCGATCGGTAAGGGTAAACTGCGTCAACTGCGTCGTATCACCGATGGTAATTTCCATTTCGACAATAGGACGTCGGTCTGGCTTATCACTGCTTGCTTGACGAATTTTAACCCAGCGCTTCACTGGCATCTCAATCACTTTCGATGAAACATCGTCGTGATCAATTTGGAATTTCACCCAATCTTTACCATCTCGCTCAAAGTCTTGAATATTCACCGCACTGATTGACGACGTGGTCGCGCCAGTATCAACACGAGAATCGAGGGTTTGATCTATCTTAGTCACCCACACTTTTTCTTTTGAGCCTAGGATGAGCTTACCTGAAGAGGTTTTCTTTTCTTCTAAGGTGACTTCTTGACGGTCTTTTTCCGCGCTGGCTTGACTGGCCGGCTTAGCGGTATCTGAGCCCGGAGTAGCACAAGCAGCCAGTGCTGAAGTCATTAAAACAGTCAAAAACCATTTACCTTGAATCATCTATATCACCTAACAGTTGTTGAACATAATGCGTTATCTACTGCTTAATTTTGACAACTCCTGATGATAAATCAAATTTTTACGCCAGCTTTAACCAAGCTATTACACAAATAAGGGGTTTTTACGCCTGGCTGTCATTTTTTCTCCTCATTCACGCCACAGAATTGGCCAATCAGGCGGTAAGCATTGTTTTACAAACATTTTGTAACAGTTAGCGACCATTTTAAGCGCATTCAGCGCCGATATGATTTGGCCTTGTGGCCACCTCGGCACGCGCTGAATCTATGGATCACTTGATTGCTTGACCCTCGCCACTTCAGGTCAGGGTCGTAAAGGGCTTGCTCAAACTTGCCATCGATAAGCACATCCAAGTACTCAATGACCGCCTTTTGTTGCTCTGAAAGCGCATCAAGGACATACCCGGTCCACACCCAAATGTCTTTACCTGGGCACTCGGCCTTCACCCGCTTTACCAAGGCGAGTATCGTGTCGATATTACTCGGGTGAAGTGGATCGCCGCCAGACAGAGAAAGCCCTTTTCTTTTTACTCGTGTATCGTTTAAATCGGCAATGATCTGCTCTTCCAATGCAATTGTGTAGGGATAACCCGAGTCAAGGCGCCAAGTGGACTGGTTGTAACAGCCCTTACATCGGTGCTCGCACCCCGACACAAACAAGGTACAACGGGTCCCTTCACCGTTAACAACGTCGATGGAGTGGTAAGAGTGGTAATTCATAATTGTTAGGCGCTCCTTAATGCGTTACAGATGCTTCACTCGGCGGCTCACTTCTTCTTGTTTACCGGCGTTAAACGGCCTTGCATCCGGACTGCCAAGATAGCCGCAAACTCTTCGCGTCACCGACACCTTCTCGGTGTCGTGATTGCCACAGCAAGGACAAACAAAGCCTTTAGAAGTGCAATTGAACTCGCCTTCAAATCCACATTCATAGCACTCATCAATCGGGGTATTGGTACCATAATAATGCACTCTATGGTAGGCGTAATCCCACACGTCTTCTAGCGCTTCAAGGTTGTTCTTCATATTCGGGAATTCAGCGTACACAATCGCACCGCCGGAAGATATCTGAGCCATCTTCATCTCAAAATCGATTTTGTCGTATGGCGTCACTTTCTTTTGTACATCGAGATGAAAACTATTGGTGTAATACCCTTTGTCGGTGACCGACTCGATAACACCAAACTTCGCCAGGTCAAGTTGACAAAAACGATGACACAAGTTTTCACTAGGGGTTGCGTATAGGCTAAAACCCCAACCGGTTTCCTCTTTCCAACGCTCAACCGCCTGTCTCAGGTAATGAAGTATCGCGGCTTGCTTTTCACGCAGTTCAACGCTATCGAACACATGCACTTTTGTGCCATACAAAATACACATCGCCTCAAAAAGCCCAATATACCCGAGGCTAATGGAGGCTCTACCGTTTGCGAAAATCGATAACACTTCATCGTCTGCGTTAAGTCTAACCCCGCATGCGCCTTCCATATAGAGAATCGGCGCCACTCTCGCTTTAACCCCACGTAAGCGATCAATGCGTGTTTCTAACGCCCTACGCGCCAGACGCAAACGCCGCTCAAGCATGTTGTAGAACTTAGCTTCATTGCCCTTTGCCTCAATGGCAATTCGCGGGAGATTAAGAGACACGACCCCAAGGTTGTTTCGGCCATCGTGTATTAGCTCACCATTTTCCTCGTAAGGGGCTAAAAAGCTGCGACACCCCATGGGCGTTTTAAAGGAGCCGGTCACCTTAACAACCTGATCGTAATTGAGGATGTCGGGATACATACGTTTAGCTGCGCACTCTAGCGCTAACTGCTTGATGTCATAGTTAACATCACCCTGTTTGTGGTTGACCCCATCGCGGATCGCGAAGACCAGTTTCGGAAAGACGGCCGTTTTTTTATTCTTCCCTAAACCTGCCATGCGATTTTTTAAGATCGATTGCTGAATCAACCGGCTCTCCCACGACGTGCCAAGACCAAAACCGAAAGTCACAAAGGGAGTCTGTCCGTTGGCGGTGTGCAGGGTATTGACTTCGTACTCGAGCGACTGGAAGGCATCGTAACAGTCCTTTTCCGTCCGCTTTTTAGCAAAGGTTTCGCCGTTGGGGATTTGCCACTCTTTGGCAAGTTGTAAATTCTTGTTAAAACTCGCACGCACGTACGGCGCCAACACCTCGTCAATTCGATTAATGGTGGTCCCGCCATAGATATGTGAGGCAACCTGAGCAATAATTTGTGCGGTCACAGCGGTGGCAGTTTGAATCGACTTTGGCGTGTCAATTTCTGCGTTGCCCATCCTAAAGCCTTGGGTCAACATATTTTTCAAGTCAACCAGCATGCAATTGAACATGGGGAAAAAAGGCGCATAGTCGAGATCGTGGTAATGCAATTCTCCCGACTCATGGGCGTGTACAATGTCTTTGGGAAGCATATAAGAGCGCGCATAGTGCTTGGCGACAATACCAGCCAGTAAATCCCTCTGCGTCGGAATGACCTTACCATCTTTATTGGCGTTCTCATTGAGCAAATCGGCGTTACTCTGTTCGACTAAGCCGCGAATTTCGCTATTGAGGCGGCTTTTCTTTTCACGAGCAATATCGCGGTCATGACGGTATTCAATATACGCTTTCGCGACCTGACTGTTGCACTCCATCAAAGCCTGTTCAATGAATTCTTGGATAGTTGCAATGGAGACTTGCGTGTATTGATACAAATCCTGACATACGTGGCAAGTCACGTGTTCGGCAAGGCCTAGCTCTGGGTCACCGACTGCTTCTGAGGCTGCCAAGATCGCCTGAAAGATCCGCTCGCGTTTAAAAGAAGTGAGGGTGCCATCGCGCTTGATCACTTCAATGTGATGCATGGGCGGATGACGTGGGGAGGATTGAGAACTTAGCGAGCATACACGTTGTGACATAATTTTCTCTTGATCGACGTTGGCAGTAAAAAGCTGAACCTTAAATTCTAGATATAGTGTTAAACGACAAAAAAAACACTATATGAAGTATTTCACAGCCAAGAAGCAACGCCTTTGATCTTTATCAAGTCCGCAGATTAGCGCGGTTTATTTTTCACAAATAAAATCACCAAAATACGTTCAAGAACACGACGAAGACGTCAACAGCGATTCGACTTTACTGCTAAGGCCCATACCAAACGCCATCGACACGATAAAGACGACTATCGATGGCTCTAAACTTAGTGCCAAGGTTAATGCTGGGCCCGGACAAAGACCAATAAGCCCCCAACCGATGCCAAACACAGCAGATCCGAGCCATAATTTCCACTCTAGGCGACCTTGGGTATGGCAAGTCAAGGGTTCACCCAATACACTATGGCTTTGCGACTTAATCACCCCATGGTAGATCGGAATAAAAACCGCTAAAGCCCCGATAATGACCAAAGCTAAACGGGGATTCCAATCCCCTGTTATGTCTAAAAACCCCAATATTTTTAGAGGATTGATCATATCTGACACCACCAGCCCAGCTGCAAATAAAGCGCCACACATTGCCGCTATCAGTAAAAAGATGACTCGATTCATTGAGGCTTCCTTATTGCTCATGAGTTAGATGTTAGATTGATGATGTGTTCGTTGGCTAAAGTCTGATGTGTGACTGTATCCACACGGTGAGCGCCGCCGTGGTAATAAAAACCACCGTGGCGATGATTGAGCGCTTAGATAAACGCCCGACGCCACAAACCGCATGACCACTGGTGCATCCGTTGGCGAGCTTTGTCCCCATACCGACAAACAGTCCCGCCAGTGCCCAAAGCCAGATCGGTTTGCTTGGCAGGAATGGGTCCGATGAAGATTGGTCAAACAGAGGAACTTGCCACTGCCCCTCACTCATGGTCATTAATATTGCCCCTGTTATCATCATAGCGGCAACAAAAACCAAGCACCAGGTTTTCTCCTTACCCGTGTGGCTTGAACTCAGTACCCCCCGATAAAAAATGCCACTGATACCGGCTATTTTGCCATTAAACAGCAAAAGCACCGCCGCACTTAAGCCAATCAAGCCGCCCCCAATAAGTTCATCGATACCATACATGACGCTTTTCCCCTCTTCGCCAACCACTAAGCCCTAGCACTAAAAGCACGAACATCAACACCAACTAAATTAGAAGTTACTAATATAATGAGACCTATTGGTAAAAGCAAAAATTTTTATACGATATTGTATAAAAGAACAGCAATCAGTCTGTTAAGCCATTGACCTAAGTTAGAAAAAAAAGTAAATTACTTGCCATCGGACTGTAGCGCAGCTTGGTAGCGCACCGTCATGGGGTGTCGGGGGTCGGAGGTTCAAATCCTCTCAGTCCGACCATTACACCTAAAAAAACCAGCCTTCGGGCTGGTTTTTTGCTTTTTACGTCTCGATATTTCTTCAATCGGCACTTATACCAATCTAACTAATATCTGGTCACCCTAACGGGTTAAAAACTCGATAACACCGTTAAGCATCTAACCTGTAGAATGACGAATAAGATTGCGTTCTTGATAAGAAAAGGCTTACCTTGTTCTCAAGCTTGTTCCTTCGCCATCATTGCTCACAGACTTAACCAGATTGAGATTAATCCCCGTATTCACTGTTCACATACTGCTCTAGCTCGCCTTTAACCCTAAAATATTCCACTTCTGACAAGGTGGCTTGGAAGTCCCCTTCAAACGTTTGGTCTTCTCCCTTATAGAGCGTCAAGTAATGAAACTCGGGATGATTGAGATCTAAGCGCAAACTCTGTTCAAAAAACGTAATTCGGCTAATACTCTGTAAGCTAAGGTAAGTATTATTGTCCAATCTTAAAAATCGTTTCACGTTATCACTCCTGTTTACACTCTGTACGGCCTTTGTTGCAACGACTTGAGTATGGCAGATTGACACTGACAGACATTGATCCCAGTCTCAAACTCAGCAGCACAAAAAAGCCGAATGCACAACGCATTCGGCTTAGTGGGATTTCAATCAATTAAAATAGGTGTCTTAGGCGCTCAACGACGCCATATCGATGACAAATCGGTGCGCGTGATCGCCTGATTTTAATTGCTCAAACGCTTGGTTGATCTCATCCATCTTAATGATTTGACACTCTGGGTACACATCGTGCTCGGCACAAAACTCCAATAACTCTTGGGTTTCTTTAATACCACCGATCAAAGAGCCGGCCACACGGCGACGACCAAGAACCATAGGAACTGTCATCGGCTCTTCAAGAGGACCAATCTGACCGACAATGACCAAAGTACCGTCAACATCAAGCAGCGGCAAATAAGGGTTGATGTCGTGTTTGGTGGGTACGGTATCCAAAATCAAATCAAAGCCATTGTGAGCGGTGGCCAACGCCTCTTCGTCCGTACTGGCCAAAATGCCTTTCGCGCCCAGGGCCAGGGCTTGCTTCTCTTTTGACTTAGTACGACTGATCACTGTGACTTCAGCGCCCATTGCCACGGCAATTTTTACCGCCATATGCCCCAAACCACCAAGGCCAATGACGCCCACTCGAGAGCCTTTGGTGATATTCCATTGGCGCAGTGGTGAATAGGTCGTGATCCCCGCACACAAAATAGGGGCAGCGCGGCTCATGTCCATTGCGTCAGGAATGCGAACAACAAATTCCTCACGTACGACAATGTGCTTAGAATAGCCCCCTTGAGTGATGGTGCCATCTTGGCGATCCGGTGCACCGTAAGTCATGGTTGGACCTTGACGACAGTATTGCTCTTCGCCGTGATCACATTGATCACACTGCTGACAACTGTCCACCATACACCCAACGGCCACTTTATCGCCCACGCGATAGGTACTGACTTCAGAGCCGACAGCGGTCACCAAACCCACGATTTCATGACCTGGGATTAACGGGTAAGACTGGGGCCCCCAATCGCCATTAACCGTATGCAAATCACTGTGACAAACCCCACTGTAAGTAATTTCAATCGCCACATCATTGCTGCGCAATTCACGACGTTCGAAATGATAAGGGGCTAAAGCCTCGTTTTCACTGTGTGCTGCATAACCAACTGTTTTCATGAGTGTAATCCTCTTTTATGAAAGTACGTTACCAGTATACACACAATAACGAGATATAGATCACATAAAAATGTCATGTTTTAAAAAATACCGGTAATCACGCAATAGGACAGTCTATAACACCGCTTTCCAAGCCGATTCAGGCAATAAATAGGTGCCCGCAGGTGATTGCGCTCCCTCAGTGAAAATAAAGCCTAATCCCGCCACCATCACGGCGAGGGTGACATCAAAAGCATTCAAACTGTCGCCATATCCCGCGGTTAAATTGACCATAGACCCATCGGCAAGTAAGAAAATGCTTTTCTCGCCAAGCTGATAACAATCCACATAAGGCAGCGGCTGACTGTGCTTAGCCAAACGTTTTAAGAAGCTCACCTCAATCTCTTTGGCCACATGACCGACATTGAGGATAAACACCCCAGATTGAACCGCTTCAAGATGGCGAGCCTGAATCACACCTTCTGCGCCGGTCGCAGTGGCAATCACATCGACGTTACCCATCACCTCGTCTAATTCAACCACAGGCCAACCATCGTATTGCGCTTGTAATACTCGACCCGGGTCTTTTTCGGCAATCATCACTTGACCGCCATACGCCCTGGCCGACGCTGCCACGCCTTGCCCCACCAAGCCATAGCCGATAACCAAAACCTTTTTTTCGTGTAAGGTTAGATGCGTGGTTTGAAAAAAGGTATGCCAAGCGGTTAAGCCGACCATATGACGATTGTGCAGGCCTTCTTTCACCGGTAAATCATCCCAATTAAAGATGGGATAAGCCGGCACTTGCCCAGCCAAACGTGTCACCCCAGAACCGGTCGCTTCGAGCCCAGCGCGAATGTGATGTTGCCCCTTGGTTTGGTTTAAACGGGTGGTCAAATCGGCGCCCATCTCACACAAGTGGGTGGGTTGCCAGGCTAACGCGCGATCAAATGACTCTTGCCACTCTTGCTCAGACATATTTCGCCACGCGTGAGCCTTCGCGCCATGGGCCACCAAATACGCAACCACCTCATCTTGTACTGTGGTCGGATTACAGGTGGTTAAAAAAACCTCGGCGCCCTTGTCCATGATCCCTTTGACCAAGGGAGCCATTTTTAAATCAAGGTGCATATTACAAGCAAGTCGCACACCAGAGAGATCAGGCAAACTTGCCAATGCCGCTTGCATTTTAACCATGTGAAGCTTAGCCCACTCTAATTCGGCGTTGAACGCGTGACTCATTATTATTTCCTTATTTGTGACTGTCTTGTTTTCTCGGTCTTGTTTTCTCGCGCTTTTTGCGAGGGCCTTCCCTGTTAAGTGACCCTGTCACCAAAGCTAAGTAGTTTGTTTTTCTAGAGAATAAACTCACTCTACGTACAATAAAGGTTTTTTCGTTAAAAAAGAACCACCGCCAGGTAAAACGACAGCTCGCTTGAGAAGTGCGAAGCAACGAACGGGTGAAGCGAAATAATAAATGGTAAACCGAACTAATAAAAAAGCCGTGGAGAGTCTCTCTCACACGGCTTACTGAGGTCATTGGGGTTGAAACGGTGGCCATGTCGCTGGCTTTGATGACAGTCTCAGCGAGACTTGCGGTTAATTTCCCCTGGCCAGAACCTCAAAACCCTTATTGCGCTCTGAGTTTTTGCCAATACATTTCATAGATTGCCAAGGCATCAGGACCGACATCGTTGAGGAACTCACCGCGTTTCATGTCCTGCTGCGAAGGGTAGATCGTGGGGTTATTTTTCAACTCATCACTGAGTAACGCACGACCGCCTTTTGTGGCTGACGCATAACCTAAACTGGTGACGATCTCCGCTTGTTGCTTGGGCTCATACATAAAGTTGATAAATTGATGCGCCAACGCTTTGTGCTTACTGCCTGAAGGAATGGTAAAATTATCCATCCACAAACCAGCGCCTTCCATCGGCATCACAAAAGCGAGCTCTGGCATTTCTTGTTGACCTTGGTAGGCATTGCCATTCCACTGCATGCCAATCGTCACATCACCGGCCAAGTAAGGCATTTGCGGCGCATCGGAATTATACACCAACACATTGTCTTTTAGCGCCACGAGCGATTGATAGGCCTGCTCAATTTCTTTGCTATCACGAGAGTTCACACTGTGGCCGTTGAGCTTGAGCGCCATACCAAAGACATCGCGAATGTCATCAATCAACATCACTTGCTGCGCGTATTCTGGCTTCCACAATTCAGACCAATGGGTGACCGGCGTCTCTATGATACTGGCGTTATAGCTGATCCCGGTCGCGCCCCAAATATAAGGTAGCGAGTAATCGTTTTTGGGATCATGCGCTTGGCCAAGCAAACCGTCCATTGTGTCTTGCATATTGGGAATTTGGCTATGGTCTAACGTCGACAACAACCCTTCACGAGCCATTTTCTCAATAAAGTAAGCAGAGGCAAATACCACGTCATAGCCTGAGCCTTTGAGCAATTTTAGCTTGGTATACATGGACTCATTACTTTCGAATGTCGAGTAGTTAATGGTGACCCCATTTTGTTTTTCGAACGCTTTTAGAGAAGCCTCCGGCAAATACCCGCCCCAAGCATAAACGTTCAACACTTCATTTTTCGCCTGTGAGCCCGCTGAAAACACTAAGGAACTCGCCAATAAGCCTGTTACCCACA
The DNA here is from genome assembly GCF_040957575.1 of Vibrio sp. HB236076. NCBI lineage: Bacteria > Pseudomonadati > Pseudomonadota > Gammaproteobacteria > Vibrionales > Vibrionaceae > Vibrio > Vibrio sp. HB236076. Next base: position 739,614 of record NZ_CP162602.1, on the reverse strand, counting down.
CATTCATTAATTTATTGTCCATATAAGCCAGCACCGCGCTGGGTTCGAATGCATATTAGGGTAAACGTCAACTTTGAAAAGCAAAAAAAATTTGTCTTGACGATACGAAACGCTAATCAAAAAAGCCTTATTTTGTTACCGATAACGGCGCGTATTGGCTGAGAAACTGACCGACTTTGTCGATGTACTCATCGCTAACAAACGCCGGGTCGTGATGACCAGCCCCTTCGATATAGATGCTGCGATGAACAACGCCGTTTTTCGATAACAAGGCACTAAACAACTGGCTTTGGCTGACCGGCACCACTTGATCCTTGTCACCGTGTAAAATCATCATCGGCGGTGTGTGCCAATCGAGGTAATGCGTCACCGAAGCCTGCTTCGCTAATTCAGGATTGAGACGTGGCGATACCCCGAGTAATTGCGCCTGCTCTGAATTGGGCGCATCAAAGTCCACTTTTTCACTGCGACCTTTCAGCGACGGCAAATCCATCACCCCATAATAATCCACGGCCGCCACCACTTGATAACGCGGCGCTTTGCCTGCCAAAAAGAAACTCGCGTCCGGATCGTTATTGGCGGTGGTCAGCAAGGACGCCAAATACGCACCACTGCCAGCCCCCATCAAGACCACCTTTTCGCGGTCAATACCCAGAGTTTTCGCCTGCTTGAGCACATGGTTAATAGCATCATTGACATCGACAACAGGAATGGGAAATAAAGCATCATAACCATAGCGATAATCGACTTTGGCTATCGGATAACCTTGCTGAGTTAACGCGTCGAACAAAGGGGAAAAATCGAGCGCTTCACCGGTGGACTGCAAGTATTGAGACTCGTTGTTCACCCACACGACCAAAGGGCCTTGAGTCTGATGATTGACCGCAGGCAACAACTCAACTTCAAGGGCTTGGCCATCGGAGGTGGTTTTATATTCGATACTTTGTGGCTGTGACGACGAGCCTGTCAATGCACTACACCCGGCCAGCGCCGTGGCAAAGGTAACAAAGAAAGCGGTCAAAATAGGGTTTGGCATCATGGCATCCTGTTGGTAAAAATAGCTAGGGTAATTAACTCCGAAACACAAGTACAATTGAGTTTCACCGTCATCTAGAGTATTAAACCACAATCTAGTCAAACAGTTCCCTTCAAAGCCATTATCCGGTGACAATATGGAAACAGACTTGCCAATTACACACTGCTCAATACAATAGAAGCAAAGTAAATCAACTGATTGAGAAATTCATGAGCCAATTTATTAGCCGTTGCCCCCACTGCAAAGCCAACAACCGTTTACCGTTAGACAAAGTCTCTGAAAGCGCTAAGTGCGGAAAGTGCCAAGGCGCTTTACTCGATGGCGCTCCTATTGAGGGCACCGAGCAAAACCTCACCGCCTTGCTGGCATCGGATCGGCCGGTTGTGATCGATTTTTGGGCTCCTTGGTGTAACCCATGCGTCGGTTTTGCCCCTGTGTTTAGTGATGTGGCGAGTGAACGTGCCGGCCAGGTGCGATGTGTCAAAGTCGATACCGAGGCCCAGCAAGCGATTGCCGCCCAATATCGAATTCGCAGTATCCCGACAGTCATGGTTTTTAAAGCAGGGAAGATGGTCGACCAAATCAATGGCGCTCTGCCTAAGTCGCAATTTGACCAATGGTTAAATCAAGCGTTAAGCAAGTAACGTTTGTCGCCAGTACCGTTTAAGGCCAGTACCCATTTTAAAGCCACTGGCACGCCGGTACTGGCACACTGCCCTCTAGCCAATCTCGACCCTCTCGCTGATCACGACAACATCGCACACCTTGACCACAACCCGCTTTGTTAATGATCATGGTAAACGTATGCGTTACCGCGTCACTAAAATGACCAACAGACACAAGAACGATCAAAAAACGGGCGACGCCATCGGTCATTTGAATGACTGAACGGATGATTGGGCAGTTTATGGCGTCGAACGCTGTCGAGGGCAATCGGCACACAAGGGGTGATCGCCACACTGGTAAACCAAACAGCAACTGGTGCGGGTGTAATTGGCTTGCTCATCGATGACCGACAGTTGCGACAAAACCTGAGTGGGTAAATCGCAAGCCGTTAGCCACTGCGTTAACCAATGGCGCAATGGTTGTTGGGCGCGGTGAGGCTGTGCAGACCAAAGCTGTACACTGTATTGAACTAAGGTGTCGGCGAGCAGGTAGCGACAAAAGCCAGGACGGATCCTCAGATATGGGCTGAGCGCTTGCTGATAACGCACTGATAATTGTGCCAACTGCTGACCGGTTTGCGCTATCGCCTGTGACACCGTGTCAGTATCGACAACATCAATATCGCTAAAACCGGCAATGTAATCGCGCTGTACCCGCTGCCCAAAGCGCGCAAAATTTAGCCCTTTTCCACAACCGTGAACACTGAGCAAAGCCAAATAAACGGGTTGCCAACACAAAAGCCCCCACGTGCGCGTCAACCAATACGCCGCGCCGGCCTCGGGCTGTGAATCTTTGACCCGCTGATACAACAACGCGGCGGTTTCTCCATCCTCAGCACTGAGCCAGTCGCCATCGTCTTCCACGTTCGATGTGTCACGATCGAGTCGCTTGAGGTAAGGCGTGACACTGTCACACAAGGCATCCAGGTTTGCCAAGTGATCTTGATTGACCGTCATAGCACTAGCCTTGGTATTGCGCTTGCTGCTGAGCAGAGGTTAAAAACTTAATCCATTGCTCTGCTTGTTTCGACGCTTTGATGTCCATCGCTTGCTTGGCATGTAACAGCGCCTTGTCGAGATCGTTGAGTTTGTAATAGATCCCGGCTTTGAGCATCGCCTTATCAAACGCTTTGTCTTGACTGGTCACTTTGTCTAACGCGGCCAAAGCGCGCGTAAATTGCTGCTGCTGATTGAGTATACTTGCCAGGTTCCAATAGTAACGACCATCTTGCTGAGCGGCTAACGCCCAATAGTCACTGGCCTTGTCCCACTCTTTGGCTTGTTGCCAATAAGACGCTTGCTGTTTGAGTAAAGTCAACTCGGTTTGCGAACCCGAGACTTTAGCTAGGGTCAGTGCCGCTTTTTCGTAGATCCCTTGCGTGGCGTATAAATAGGCGAGGTTTTTGTATTCATTATCGCTAAAAGCAATGCCTTGCAGCTGCGCTAACGACAACACGTCTAGGGCTTGCTTGTTGTTGTCGATTTGCATCAAGGCATACACGCGTTGCATCCACCAAGACTTCTTATTTGGCTCAAGCGCGGTCAAACGCTTAGCCGTCCCCGCCATCGCAGACCAACGTTTCAGTTGATACTCGGCGGCCAATTGCAACGTCAGTACCGGCACCGAGGCTTTGCGGCTATAGCGATGACGCTGGGTTAACGCGCTTAAGGTCGAACGATATTGTTGATCTTGATAGTACGCCTGGGCCAAGTAATACCACACTTGGGCGCCGTCTTGTCCTTTGGGGATCGCTTGAGTCAGCGGTTTCAAATAACCTATCGCGGCCTTGGCTTGTTCCTCGCTCAATAGCATCGACGCCAAATTCCACTTCATCAACCAATCGTCATCCCCTTCAAACACCTTGGTATTGATGGCTTTGGTTAAACGGTCAATGGCTGAGCGACTCTGACCAATCGACCAGTAATAGATACTCAAGCGCCGCTCAATGGTGGCAACATCCTCTGGGCGTTTCACACTCAGTGAGTTGAGTAACTCAATCGCCTTACGGTATTGATCCTTGTCGGCCAGCGCTTGGGCGTTGTTGATTTGAGTAATGATATTAGGACTGACTTGCACCGACTTTGCCAGCGCCGATGGCACCCATAACACACTCAGTAGCACAAGAAAAAAACATCGCAGTGTGATCAAAATTACTTCTCCAACTTAAACTCAATTTTGGTCTGCAAACCGTGTTGTACCACGGTTTTACCGGCGATTTTTTTCGGTTGGTATTTCCAACGACTCAAAGCACGGCGCGCTTCACGCTCAAACACACGGGGCGGTTGGGCTTCTAGAACTTCGATATTCTCCGGACGGCCATCGGTATCAATGTCGTACTTGAGCAACACATACCCTTCAATACCACGACGCAGGGCACGAGTCGGGTATTTGGGGTTGACCCGTCGCGTTGGCATCACATCGTTATTGCCTTGGCCAACTTGAGCGGGGGCACTCGGCTGAACAGGCTCTGCTGGCGCAGCGATTTGCAAGGGTTGCATTGGGCTTATCGCCAAGCCATCGACCGATACATCAAGGCTGATCTCTGGTGTCGAGATACTTGGCGCGGCAGGGGATGGCGTCGGGGTCACGTTGGCAATCGACATGGTCGGCGCTTGTTGTGGCTCCGGTGGCGGCTCAGGCATGTCGCGTTGACGACGCGTGATCGCTTCATCTTCTGGCTCTTCCATCAAATTTAACGTCAGCGGCGTCGTCAAAAGCGGTTTGTCTAATTGAGGTTGGGTTACCATCCAAGCCATGATCTGAAAAAGTGACAGGGTCACCAAAATCGATAATGGCACGATCACCAGCCAGCGTTTCATCACTGTGTCTCCGTCGCCAAAGAAATGCGTTGGATACCCGCCCCTTTGGCCGCATCGATCACCTTAACAATGGTGCCATTTTGTGCCAATTCATCACCTTGGATCACCACCGCCGCGGTTTCTTTATCGGTGATCAATTGCTCAATCGACGCCTGTAAACGCTCGGGGTCAACTTCGCGCTTGTTGACATATATTTCATCATTGGCGGTCACCGCCACCATGATACTCGCCCCTTTTTGACTGGTGGCGTGCGACGCACTCGGACGGTTCACTTCAACTCCAGATTCATTGACAAACGAACTGGTGACGATAAAAAAGATCAACATGATAAAGACGATATCCAACATAGGTGTTAGATCAATGGTCGCCTCGTCGCTGGTGGAAGACTGTCTGCCCAACCTCATGATGAACGGCTCCTTAACAATTTTTCTAGATGATGGGTGCGTTTAACACACACCTTGTGCAATCTTGCATGAATAAACATACCGACTAATGCGGCCACCATACCGGCCATGGTTGGCAATGTCGCCAATGAAATCCCAGATGCCATTAATTTCGGATCGCTGCTGCCTTGCTCTGCCATCACATCAAACACCGAAATCATGCCCGTCACGGTACCGAGCAAGCCAAGCATAGGACAGATCGCGACCAAAACTTTAATAAAATCGAGGTATTTGAACAAGGATAAACGCGCTTGTGACAACCAGCGATCGCGAATGGCCAGCGCTGCCCATGAATGGTGATCGCGGCGCTGCTGCCAACACTCCACCCAATGCGCTTGTTGATTGGGGTAAGTGAGCCATAGATACGCGATCCGCTCGATCAGCAATAGCCAATAAACGATCACCACTAAGGCAAGCCACCAAAGTATGGGGCCGCCTTGCTGCATAAATTGCTGCAAGGCGCTCAGACTTTGAAAAGGCTGGGCTAACCTAGGCAGCATATCGCTGAACCACTCCATCATGCCGTTTTCATTCCCGCCATTTTGCTGTCGTTCGCTTCGGCTTGTTCGGCCACTAGACCAATCCCCTGTTTTTCTAATATGTGGCGCAACGCCTGTGCTTGTGAGCTAAGCAGGTTATGGGCCAAGAGCAAAGGAATCGCCGAAATCAAACCAAGTACTGTAGTGATCAGCGCCATCGAGATCCCGCCGGCCATGACTTTCGGATCGCCATTGCCAAATTGAGTGATCACTTGGAAGGTTTCAATCATACCGGTCACGGTGCCAAGTAAGCCCAGCATTGGCGCTAAGGCCGCGAGCAATTTGAGCATCGACAAGCCTTTTTCCAATTCTGCCTGTTCATCGACAATGGTTTCCAACATGCGAAGCTCCAAGGCTTCCACACTGCGTTGTTGCTCGGCTTGATAGACCGACAGCACGCGCCCTAACGGGTTATCTTGTGGGCTTTGCGGGTTTTTTAGCTGTTTGACAATCGACTGACGCGTCTTGAGTAACACAAAACCGCGATACAGGGCAATCACTAACCCCACCACCAAGAGCGCGAGAATGACTTTACCTACCCCGCCAGCGGCCACCAGGCGATCGGTCAGCGTCGGTTTGTTTTTTAGCTGTGCAAACAACTCGCCCTTGGTTGGGTCTAACAATGCCACTACCGGCGACTGACTGGGCTCGGTGAGCGTCTCTAACGTCAAACTGCGAGCGGGTAATTGCTCGTAAAGACGCGCTTGTTGGGTTTTCGCTTGCCACTCGGCCACCCCTTGAGGCGTGACCAGAGCAAAATTACCCACGGTCGCAGCGTTGACGGGCGCAATGTTTCCCTTGCCATCGACGAAATTAACCTCGGCAAAATGCACTTGACCGCTGCGCGTGATTTGCTCGCTGAGCACCTGCCAAAAGTCGGTCAGTTGCGTCATGGTCGGTAAGGTTTCTGCCGCAACAATGCGATCGATAACCTCGGTGCTGTGCTCAGTGTCAATGGTGGTCACCGCATCGGTGAGCGCGTTTTTCACTTCTTTGCCGTGTTGGCGTACCACCCCAAATAATTCCCCTAAACTGCCGCTGGCAAGATTGAGTTCTTGTTGCAATTGCGCCAGTTGTTTTTCATTGTCACCTAAGGTGTCACTCAGGGTATCAATGTTGCGCTGCAACTGGTCGCGTTGTTGTTGCAATTGCTTTTTTTGCGCCAGAAGGGCTTTTTCTGTCGCGGCAAAATTCTGTTCGCGTTCGCGGTTATGCGCTTGGGTTTGTTGCTGATTTTCCGTCGCTTTCGACACTAAATCTGCACTGCTGTTGGCACTGAGTAACAAAGCGCTCAACGCCAACATAGTCAACGATGCTTTTTTCATTATTTTTCTTCCTCGTTGAGTGACAATGAGAGTGGTAAGTCGAGCAAGGTCGGCGTGGTGTTTTTATCGGCCACGTCAAAGGCGCGATCGATCGCCTCAAAACCAGACTCCAGGGTTTGCCATTGTTGCTGACTTTGATCCCAGTACCAGTATGTTTGACGATCGAGAGCTCGCGCCAACAAAGACACCTTGCCAAGATACATCACGCTGACTTCGATTTGCTTGCCATCGTTAAGGGTAATTTGATCGTCATAGTGGCCCATTTTACTGCCATAGCTCAGCTCAATTTGATAGGCCTCGAGCAAGCGACGAAACTTTTCGGCGTCGCTAACATCAGCACGGGTCATAGTCGTGCGCAGTTTTTCTACCCGTTGTAGGCGACTCGCGCGCTGGATCGGCAGGCCTTGCTGAACTTGGTTTTCGAGCTCGTCGAGCATCTTGTACATCAAAGGCACAATCCCTTGACGAGTGGCTTGAATTTGGTCGATCTGCTCTTGAAGGCTGCTTTTCTCTTTGTCTTGGCTCTGCACCATTTTGTCCAAGTGAGATTGATACACCTTCAAATTGGTGATTTCTGCCTGCAACTGTTCGATATCTGCGCGGGTCTGGGCGCTGATTTCTGCACTGTTATCGATTCGTTTCTGGCTGGTCTGTGAGTCGGTATTGGTCTGGCTCTGCACTGATTCCGCTTTATCGTAACTAGCAGCATGGCCAATAGAGATGAAGCCGTAACACATCAGGACAACGCCTGCTTTAGCAAGTTTTTTCATTATTGTCAGTCGTTATACTCGGTGAATGTAATTGATAACGGATATCATTATCAGTTTGCACATTCTATAGAAAACATTTCGCAATACCAAGTCCTAAATCAACCGGCTTGTCATTATGCAATCAATTTAGTTTGTATGGGTGTTGTCCTGTGGCGAGTGAGTGCACTTTGTGCCTTTGGCTCAAGCTAGGCAGGCCAAGTAAAAAAGCTTGGGCAAACAGGGAGATAATGACGGGAATTTTTTATCGTCACCAATAAAATTTTTCGTTGTTCTTTTTTTGTAAAACACGGCATAGTCGCGCGGATTCCCTTCGATTTAAAGATTCGCATGCAACGTTTAACCATCCCTTTGATTACTTGGCCTTTAATGGCGCTTGGCATTTACGCTTTTGCCGCTGGGTACATCATGAGTGTGATCCCGCTTATCAGTGAGCGCTATGGCATTGAGCAAGATCTCATTCACTGGCTGACCAGTGCCTTTTACCTCGGTTTGTTACTCGGCTCGACCAAAGCAGAATGGATGATCAAACCTTGTGGTAATAAGCACAGCTTTATGATCAGCTTGCTTATTCTGGCCTTGTCGACCTTGTTCATGCCTTTTGTCACTCATCCGATGGCCTGGCTGGTGTTGCGTTTTTTGGCCGGTATCAGTGTGGCCGTTTTATTTGTTGCGGTTGAGTCTTGGCTCATGCAAAGCGATCCTCAGCAAAGAGCGAAGCGCTTGGGCTTTTACATGATCACCTTGTACGGCGGCGGCATGTGTGGGCAGCTGTTAATCGGTCAGATCCCATTGCACGCTCACCTGCCCTTTTATTTTTCTGCGCTGCTGATGGTGCTCGCGACCGCCGTTCTGCTCAAAGCCAAAGAGCCCCGCCTGGATGTCGAACTCGAGTCCAATGCGCTCTCGGTTACTGGCACCATGGGCAAATTAAATCACAGTGCCGTGATCGGCTCGGTGGTCTCTGGGTTGCTCCTGGCCACCATTTACGGCCTGATGCCGTTAGAATTGTCACTGCGTAGCATTGATTCTGAACGCATCGGTGCCTTAATGGCGTGTTTGATGTTGGGTGGTTTTTTGGTGCAGTTGTCCATTCCATGGCTCAGTCAGTTTGTGTCCAAAACTCTGTTAATGGCTGGCTTTAGCTTAATCGGGGCGATGGCGGGGGCGAGCATGGTGCTCAGTGATTCTATCATCACACTGGCGCTGGTCTTTTTCTGGCTGGGCGTGGCGGTGTTTGCGCTTTACCCCATTGCGATAAACTTGGCTTGTCAACACGCTCACTCATCACACATCGTTCACGTAACCCAATGGATGCTGTTGATGTACAGTGTGGGTTCCGTAATGGGGCCGATTCTGGCGGGTTGGTTGGCGCAGTGGCATTGGAGCCTGGAGTATTATTTGCTGCTCACCTTGCTCTCAACCTGTCTTTATATGTTGGTCGTGAGTTTAAAAACCAAGCCCGCTTATATGGCAAACGAATAATCGGGGTTGCTCTAGCAGGGTCGTTATCAGTGCGAGCTTATTGAACCTCTAGGGTGACGCGCTTTTAGCCCGTTTTGCAAGCCATCTAACGAGTCACCCATTCGCGATTCAAACGCCGTTATGACGACGGCGTTTCATTTGGCAATAGCGCTTCGAATCGTGGATTGCCGTGTAATGACTCAAAATCGAGCTCTTCAGTGATCAAGTCACGCACCGATGGACTGGCGTCGATGGCTTTTTCGAGATCTTCAATCGCTTGCTCTTCTGCGCCTAAACGAGAATAAGCACACGCCCGTTGATACAAAGCTGGGCCATTTGACTCATCAAGGTCGAGCACTCGGTTCGACAAGCTCAATGCCCAGTGATATTCCTTCATTTCCATCACAGCATCGGCTTTGTAGGTTAAGGCCTCAAGATCGCCAGGACGAAGTTTGAGAATTTCATCATACACTTCAACACGTTGCTCTGGGGTTTGCATACTTTGGGCACGCAACCACAAGTTGTGCAATTCGTTAATGATTTCGATTTCTTTGTTGTTGTCACTGATGGTGCGGGTTTTGCGTTTTAAATCGCGCTCAAGGGCAACGAACTTTTTCTCGTATTCTTTAGCAATCCGGTCCAGTCGTTGTTCGGCCATTTCACGCGTTCGCACTTTAATTTCTTTTAACGATTGCCATCCGATCAAAGCAATGAGCGAGGCAACCCCAGCGATGATGTAAAAGAAATACGTGACCGTGACATTAGCGTAATTGAGGGATTTATCGGCCACCTCTAATTCTCGATTGGTAAATTGCACAGTTAAGCGGCGCTCCAAATCTTGCTGATCGGTGCGCAAACTTTTTAACTCATCAATAATGTATCGCTCCATCAAAGGCTTATCGAGCATATCTTGAGATTTATACGGCGTGCTCTCCTGCGCTGATAACGACGCAGAAAAAGACAATAACAAGGTTATCGCCAAGAGAAATGGTTTCATGGTGGCCTCAATTCAATTGAATACTGAGCTAGAGTAGCAAAGAGTCAGACAAAAAATCAAAATTCAATTGCGTATTCATGGTGAAAAATAAAACAATTCAATGATTTGACACTCTCGTCACACAAGTGTGGTAGTTTATAGATTCGAGTCGAGTCCCGTGCGATGACGTGTGCGCTCAAGGCCCTGTCATTGTTTCATTAACGCCCCGTTGTCAAGGTTGCCCAGCAACGCACCATGCCCTCTGGATTCACGAGCCCGACTCTCGCGAGAAAATTTTGCACAAAGGATCACGATCACTATGGATACACTTTCACCCCGTTTGACACTCCGTCCAATTGAAGCGACGGATTATCCACAACTCGAAGCCCTAATGGATTTGGTTTTCCCCGATGTCGGCGGTGCTTGGCCGCGTATGACCATCATGGACTTAATTCACCAATTTCCTCAAGGCCAAATTTGTATCGAAGATGGCGGTAAGATTGTCGGCGCTGCTTTGACCATTAAAGTGGATTACAATCGTTTTTCACTGCCGCACGTCTACACCGACATCATCACCGAAAACAATGTGATTCAAAACCAATCCTCTGGCGATGCCATGTACGGACTCGATGTGTTTGTACACCCCGACTATCGCGGTTTACGCCTTGGCCGTCGTTTGTATGACGCACGCAAAGAATTGTGTATGAGTGAGAACTTTAAAGCGATTCTCGCCGGCGGCCGCATTCCCAATTACCACCTTCACGCCGAAGAATTGACCGTGATGGAATACATCAACAAAGTCAAACGCCACGAAATTCACGATCCGATTTTGTCTTTCCAGCTTTCTAATGATTTTGACGTCAAACGTTTGATGCGCAATTACTTGCCCGAAGACAGCAAGTCTCATGGTTACGCTACCTTACTAGAATGGGATAACTATTTTTACGAAGAAGAAAGTGATTATTCTCCCGGTGGTGATAAGAGCCTCGTTCGTATCGGGGTGGTGCAATGGCAAATGCGCGCGATTGAAAGTGTTGACGATCTGATTGATCAGGCAGAATTTTTCATCTCATCGCTGTCAAATTACAAAGCCGACTTTGCGTTGCTGCCAGAGTTTTTTAATGCGCCGCTGATGGGGCTGCACAATTCGGAGCGCTCGGTCGAAGCGATTCGCTCCCTCGCCCAATACAGCGAAGAAATCAAAAACCGCCTCTCGCAACTGGCTATTTCTTACAACATCAATATCATTGCCGGCAGTATGCCGGTGATTGACGATGAAAAACTCTACAACGTCGCTTACTTGTTGCAGCGCGATGGCGATATTCAGTCGCAAAGTAAAATCCACATTACCCCCCATGAGCAGAAAGACTGGGTGATCGATGGGGGTAATCAAGTCAAGGTGTTTGATACCGATGCGGGTAAGATTGGCATTTTGATTTGTTACGACAGTGAATTTCCCGAGCTTGGCCGCATGATGGCAGAGCAAGGCGTACAAATTATCTTTGTGCCGTTTTGGACCGACACCAAAAACGCCTATCAAAGGGTGCGTTTGTGCTCTCAAGCGCGAGCGATTGAAAACGAATGTTATGTGGCGATTGGCGGCAGTGTGGGCAACTTGCCAAGAGTGGATAACGTCGATATTCAATATGCCCAGTCGGCGGTCTTTTCCCCTTCGGACATTTTCTTCCCTCACGATTCGATCATTACCGAAGCCAGTGCTAATACCGAGATGATTATTTTCGCCGATGTCGATTTAACCAAGCTCAAACAGCTCAATACTGAAGGCTCGGTGACCAATTTAAGACACCGCCGCCCCGATGTGTATCGAATGGATGAGTGATTGATAAAAATTCTATAGCGTGACAAACAAAAGGCCCAAACCAGGGCCTTTTTCGTCTTTATTGAATCACAAATCACAGAATTAAGGGCTATGATCCGCCGACTGCTAACATGTTAACTTTGCTGATACTCACCTTACTGACGCTTACCTTGTTGACGTCGGCGCCAACCCAATAGCGCTAAGCCGCCGAACAAGGCGAATAGGTTAATACTGCCGCCGTCTGAGGAAGAAAACAGCGTGGTGGAGTTATCAGGGTCGGCAGAGAGGCGAGGATTAAACTCTGAGTCGGTCTCTTCAGTGAAATCGTAATCTTCACGGTCTTGGTCAGTCACTGACAGCTGAGGGGTTTCGTTGCCGTCGAGCACATCTTCAATCCAATCGGTATAATCGCTCACTTCGGTAAACACAGAGGTGACATCCAAATTGGGATTGCCGCACGTGGTGGGGCCAAAACTGGTTACCCCGACTTGCGTTTGGCTTGAGCCATCAATCCAATACACAGGGCCACCAGAATCACCGGAGCAGACGGCATTTTTTAATCCGGTCGCGCTGTTTAACTCACCATCAAAACAGATCTGCGCATCGGTTAATTCATCACCAAAGACATTTTCGCAGATACTGTTGGATACGTAAATCAGGTCGGTTTCTTGCAACACTGTCGTCTCGTCAGCGTTGGTCGAGGTGTAGCCATGGCCCACCGCGATAAAGGTGTTGTCTTCATCGCGATAACTTTCATCGTCGGTGTAGGCGACGTAATCGCTGCTACTGACGTTCATCGATTCTTCCAATTCGAGGATCGCGATGTCGTTGGGATACAAAAGATTGGCAGATTGCACGTAGTCATCGGGGTAGTAAAAGTTTTTCACTCGATAATACGTGCTATTGAGATAATCCTCTTCGTCTTCGAGTTGCGGCACCACAACGGCAAAATAATTGTCTCCGTCGGAGAGCGACACCACACAGTGCGCCGCGGTCATCACGTGGGTATCATCTAAGATGGTGGCGCCACAATACGGACCGGTCGAACGATCCTCAGGATTTCCCGTATATTCGCTCGCATCGTAATACAAACTCGCCATCGAGGGGTATTCGGTAACGGTCGTATCATTGCCGTTAACGATATATTGCGAGGTTTCCTCAGTCGCCATCCCTTGCCCGGCCAATGCCGATAAGATGAGACCAGACAAAATTGTACGTTTTTTCATCCGCTTTCCGTTCCGTATACTCATGATCTAAGTGTATGCCATACCGGCTTTTCGTAAACCGTTCATCATCATTCTGTGATATTAAGCCTGATTGGTGGACGTTATCTGCGCGGCCGAGCAATGCGCTCCATGCCTCGAGAAACCACTCAGAAACCTTGTCTTGGCTGCCATCGATGCAATGATGATAGGTTGCTCGCGGTCGTTTCCTTAGCCAATAACCCAATAACCCAATAACCCAATAAACAATGGCATTTAACGGAACCCAAGTCGCACCATCAGCCAATGAGCGTTCCGTTTTTATTCTACTCAGCATAAAGGGATTACCGATAAAAAGAAATATTCAACCAAGTGGTCATAACTCACAGATTGGAGGTTTATTATTCGCACAGCCCACTAAGCCTGTCTACACTCAGGAAAAATCACGGCTAATGAGTTGAATGTCAAAGAGACAATCGCGTTTGGCCATTACCAACATCTGGGCAAAACCGTTGCCGCACGTATTAGGGGAAGAGAGTATGGAGAGTCAATTGCGTTTTAGTGACAGTCATGAGTGGGTTCGCGATAACGGTGATGGCACCGCGACGTTGGGTATTTCTGAGCATGCGCAAAGTATGCTCGGTGATGTGGTTTTTATCGATTTACCTGAGATAGGCAACGAAGTGGAAGCGGGAGAAAATTTTTCTTTGGTTGAATCGGTGAAAGCGGCTTCGGATATTTACGCGCCGATCAGCGGCGAAATCATTGAGGTCAATGAAGATTTAGAATCCACCCCCGAACTTATCAATGACGATCCTTATGAAGCTGGCTGGATTGCGATTATTCGTATTGCTGACCCCGCTGAGCTTGACGATCTCAAAGACATTGAAAGCTATCAAGCCGCAGTGGAAGATGAGGAGTAGTTCGGCGATGACCCATTGAGCGCCGTTCGACCATGGATAAAACAAGCCCCTCATACCAGAGGGGCTTTTGCGTTGTGCTCTTTTTACAAAGCGGATTAGCCTCGGAACTCCTTAGCCTCGGAAGTAATTCGCTGGCACAAAAGGCATTTTACTGACTGTCATGGCAAGCTTTTTTCCTCTCACTTCGGCAAATACCACTTCGCCGAGCTTGGCGTATTGCGCGTCGATATAGCCCATGGAAATCGGCTTGCCGACCGTCGGGCCGCTGGTACCGCTGGTCACGTGACCAATCTGTTGGTCGTTTTGATCAAACAACAAACACCCTTCCCGCACGGGCGCTTTGGCTTCTCCAATCAAGCCGACTCTTTTTTGTTTTAAGGTATTTTGTTGGCTTTGCGCTAAGATCACATCAGCGCCGATAAAGCCACCGCTTTTACTGCCCCCAGTGCGTCTTGACGGGCTGATCGCCCAAGATAACGCCGCTTCAATCGGTGTGGTGTTAGCATTGATGTCGTGGCCGTATAAACACAACCCCGCCTCAAGACGCAGTGAATCGCGCGCCCCTAACCCAATCCATTGACACGCGTCAAAGCTGAGCAGTTGTTTGGCAAAGTCTGTCGCTTGAGTGGCGGGCAGTAAGATTTCATAGCCATCTTCACCGGTGTAACCGCTGCGGCTGATGACAAAAGATTCACCGCTATACTCTTGGGTAACCACGTCCATAAAACGCATGCTGGCAACCGCCGGAAAAATCGATGACAACACGTCAACCGCTTGCGGCCCTTGTAATGCCAGCAGCGCGCGATCGTCTAATGCCGTCACACTGATTTGGGAAAACGAGGCGCTGTGGGCAAGCAGGTGTTGGTAGTCAGCGGCTTTGGTTGCGGCGTTAACCACCAGTAAAAACTCGCTTTCGCCTAATCTTGCTACCATGAGATCATCGAGTATGCCGCCAGTGTCAGCGGTAAACAGGCCGTATTTTTGTTTGCCGACCGCAAGCGCTTCGACATCGATGGGGATCAAGGTCTCAAGCAGTGACACAGCGTCATCCCCTGACACCAAAATTTGGCCCATGTGTGAAACATCAAACAGGCCAGCGTGCTCTCGAGTGTGCAGGTGCTCTTTTTTTACTCCCAGTGGATACTGTACTGGCATGGCGTAACCCGCAAAGGGCACCATTTTCGCCCCCGCTTCTAGGTGCAGTGAGTGAAGTGGCGTTTGTAGTAACACATCGTCGGTCATGGGTGATCTCCCTATCAAAGCATAAGTTTCCTATAGGAAACAAATAAACCATGTTCTCTGCCGCTCGTCAAGCGAGCATGGTTAAAAAGCCGTCGCTTTAAACGCGACCTCACTCAATGAAGGCAAGCACGATCACGCTTGGTGCATGCCATATCGGTGTGACTTTAACCGTTTGAGGTTACCCAAAGAATCAAGGCGTCTTCTTGACTGGTGGAAATCAGCATGTGCCCCATGTTGGCGTCGTAGTAAACCGAATCGCCTTCGCACAGTGACAAGGGTTCATAAAACTCGGTAAACAGTGTTACCTCGCCTTCTAAAATGAGCAGAAATTCTTCACCATCATGGCGCACCCAATCGGGGAAATCATCAAAGTGTCTGGCTCGAATTCGGCTCTTAAATGGCATCATCTTTTTATTCGATAAATCCGTTGCCAACAATTCGTGTTCATAGGTTTGCGTCGGGTGTGGCTTACCTTCATTTACACGCGTGATGTCACGGCGGCCCATCGCTTGTCGCTTTTTCGGCGGCGCAAATAACTGCGGCATGCCAATCGATAACCCTTGCGCTAATTTCTGCATCGCTTGAAAGGTTGGAGAAATTTGCTCGTTCTCTATTTTACTCAGGGTTGAGCGCGCCAAACCGGTGCGTTGACTCACGTCTTCTAAGGTGTAATTGAGGGTTTGACGAATGTCTTTGATGCGCTCACCAAGTTTTAACGGCTCGACTGCGCTGTCTGATTGCTTTTCTAATTTTAATGACGGGTATTCATCTTGGATGTCATTCTCCATGGCGATTCTCATGTTTATTTGTCTTTTTCTTATCATACCGCATATTGCCATAAACGGTAGTTGGTTGGCTTTAAATTCACTAATGTTTCCTATAAGAAACTTTTTATTGAATTCATTGTGATTAATCGGTATGTTTATTGCTCGATCATTACTGCTATTGGCGTAATAATTGATTAAAAAATGGAGTGATCTCACAGGTCGTTTTCGGTTTGTCCGCAAGGATTCACTCGGTAAACCTATGTGATCCACTCATCCCACAATTCACACCACAATGACGGTGATACAAGGAGCATGTTGCAATGGAGACGACACTGAAATTTTCACAAAGCCACGAATGGGTGAGAGACAATGGCGATGGCACGGTCACGGTCGGCATTTCTGAACACGCACAATCCATGCTCGGTGATGTGGTGTTTGTTGAATTACCAGAGTTAGAGCAAGAGGTTGAGGCGGGCGATAATTTTTCGTTGGTCGAATCGGTAAAAGCCGCGTCCGATATTTATGCGCCAGTCTCTGGGGTGATCATTGAGGTGAACGAAGATTTAGAAGACAGCCCAGAGCTTATCAATGATTCGCCTTATGAAGACGGTTGGATTGCCAAAATTAAGCTTGCCGATCACAGTGAGTTAGACAATTTGCAAGCCGCAGATGTCTATTTAGCGACCATCGAAGAAGAATAACCCTCCCCTACGTTGACATTAATGGAATTAAGGCTGTCCCATGAGTGATTTACTGCAAACTTTGCACACTGACAATGAATTTATATCCCGCCATAACGGCCCTGACGCGTCACAGCAACAGCGGATGTTAGCGGCACTGCAACTCGAGTCTTTATCGGATTTGATCGCGCAAACGATACCGTCGAGTATTCGCGTCAGTGATCACCTCAATTTAGGGGCAGGGTTAAGCGAGCGCGGAGCCATCGAGGCGTTACAATCTTACGCTGATCTTAACACCCTAAATCGCAGTTTCATTGGCCAAGGGTATTACGACACCGTGACCCCCAATGTTATTTTGCGCAACGTGCTGGAAAACCCAGGTTGGTACACCGCTTACACGCCCTATCAACCCGAGATCTCTCAAGGCCGTTTAGAAGCCTTACTCAACTTTCAGCAAATGGTGATGGATCTCACCGCCATGGACATCGCCAATGCGTCTTTACTCGATGAAGCCACCGCCGCGGCCGAGGCAATGACGCTGTGTTTTCGTGCCAGTAAGAGTAAGAGCAAGTGCTTTTTTGTCGATGACCAAACGCACCCTCAGACCATTGAGGTATTAAAAACCCGCGCGTATTACCTCGATATTGAATTGGTGATTGGTGATGTGCAGCAACTCGAGAGCACTGAGTGTTACGGCGCGTTTTTACAATACCCAGGTACGTTAGGCGAGGTTCGCGATTTAACCGATGTGATTGCACAGTGTCATCAACACAAAGCCTTGGTGACTGTGTCTTGCGATCTGCTGGCTTGCACTTTATTGACCCCGCCTGGTGAGATGGGCGCCGATGTGGTCGTCGGCTCGAGTCAGCGTTTTGGTGTGCCTATGGGTTATGGCGGCCCTCATGCTGCCTTTATGTCGACCCGAGATAAATTTAAGCGCAGTATGCCTGGGCGTATCATTGGTGTGTCCGTGGATCGCCATGGTGAACCTGCCCTTCGCATGGCCATGCAAACCCGTGAGCAGCACATTCGCCGTGAAAAAGCGATGTCGAACATTTGTACCGCGCAAGCCTTGTTAGCCAATATGGCAGCATTTTACGCCGTCTACCACGGACCACAAGGGCTGAAGAAGATTGCTCGTCGTACCCATCATATGGCCGCTATCCTTGCTAAGGCATTAACAGAAAATGGGTTTTCTTTGGCGAATGCCCATTTCTTTGACACCATTACGGTCAATACTGGCGCGCAAACCGAGGCCATTTATCAGGCGGCGTTAGCCAAAGGGTTAAACTTGCGCACCTTGCCAAACCAGCTTGGCATCAGTTGTGATGAGACTACCTCAATTGACGATATCGAGCAGTTGCTTGCCGCCTTTGGTGTTGAGGCAGACGTGAACCTATTATCGGCTCACATTGGCCAAGATGAGTTTGCTGCCATCCCGAGCTCTTGTCGCCGCGACAGTGACTATTTGACTCATCCGGTCTTTAATCGTTATCACAACGAAACCGCGATGATGCGCTATTTGAAAAAATTGGAGAATAAGGATTTCTCTCTCACTCACGGTATGATCCCGCTCGGCAGTTGTACCATGAAGCTCAATGCGGCAACGGAAATGTTGGCCGTTACTTGGCCTGAGTTTGCCAATTTGCACCCGTTTGCCCCTAAAGACCAAGCCAAAGGTTATCATGCGTTAACCCAAGATTTGGTCGATAAGCTGTGTCAGATCACCGGCTACGACAGTTTTTCCTTACAACCGAACTCCGGCGCCAGTGGTGAATATGCTGGGCTGATTGCCATTCAGCGCTATCACGCCAGCCGTGGTGAGGCCCATCGCAATGTGTGTTTGATCCCAAGCTCAGCGCACGGCACCAACCCGGCTACCGCCTCGATGTTGTCGATGAAAGTGGTGGTGGTCAAGTGCGATCAAGATGGCAATATTGACCTTGATGATCTCAACGCCAAAATTGAGCAGCATCACGAGAATCTCGCCGCGATTATGATCACTTACCCGTCAACCCACGGCGTGTTTGAAGATCGCGTTGCCGAAGTGTGTGAGCGCGTTCACCAAGCCGGTGGTCAGGTGTATCTCGACGGCGCAAACATGAATGCCCAAGTAGGGCTCACGTCTCCAGGCTTTATTGGCTCGGATGTGTCGCACCTTAATTTGCACAAGACGTTTTGTATCCCGCATGGCGGCGGCGGCCCAGGTATGGGGCCAATTGGGGTAAAATCTCATCTTGCGCCTTTTTTACCAGGCCACATTGAAGGCGGTGAAAACGGTCAAGCGTTTGCGGTGGCGGCGGCCGATTTTGGCTCAGCGTCGATTTTGCCTATTTCGTGGGCCTACATTGCCATGATGGGTGATAAAGGGTTAACTCAAGCGACCGAATTGGCCATTTTAAGTGCCAACTACATTGCCGAGCGTTTAGCCCCCCACTACCCGATTTTGTATCGCGGTCAGCAAGGCCGAGTGGCTCATGAGTGTATTATTGATATTCGTCCGCTCAAGGCGCAATCCGGTGTCTCTGAAGAAGACATTGCCAAGCGTTTGATGGACTATGGTTTTCATGCCCCGACCATGTCGTTCCCGGTCGCTGGCACCTTGATGATTGAGCCGACCGAATCCGAGGATTTGTTCGAGTTGGATCGTTTTTGTGATGCCATGATTGCCATTCGCCAAGAGATTGAGCACGTTGAGCAAGGCGTGTGGCCAGCCGATAACAATCCGCTCTGTAATGCGCCCCACACCCAAGCTGATTTGGTGCTGGCGCAGTGGCCGTATCCGTATTCGCAAGCCATTGCGTGTTTTCCTGCCGACGGTTTGAAGGGCAATAAGTATTGGCCAACGGTGAACCGTGTCGATAATGTCTATGGCGATCGCAATTTGGTGTGTTCTTGCCCGAGTATTGAAGAGTATCAATGATGGGGTTGGTGTGCTGAGGATAACTAATTAAGTTGGTTAACGATTTAATGAAGATGGTTATCTTAATGGAGTTGGTTAATTCCTAATAATTCAAAAGCGAACCCTTACAAGGTTCGCTTTTTTCTTTGTGGACTAAGCTAACTAGCGTTAATCAAATTAGAGGCTCATTTGTAGTAACTTGTCTGGTATAAAAAAAGTGATGTTTCGCTATGCACTCCGTCATTTGATGAACTGGAATGTGAATAAGATTCGAACAAACGGAATTTAAATAAAATCTGTCTTAAATGGACAATAGCGTGCGCTTTAATTACCGCGATTTAGTTCAAGTCCAGCATTAGAGGTTCAAAATATGTCATTCAATAAGTATAGATGTAGTACATCGAGCCTCAATTCTGAGTTTTGAACAAACTGATTTCATAGTTTAGCATGCCTATGACAATTTGAACTTCCACGAATGTATCAGTAAATCTTGACTGACTGTAGTTGCGACTGGAATACCATTATTGAAGCCAGTCCTTTAATGAACCCCACCTAAATGTTTGCTTTTTTTAGGAATCGTAGAGATAACCTTTTCGCTAGCATTTAATTTTTCTACAATGCCACACTCTTCCAGCGAACGCCTAGAATCACATTCATTTCTCAGTTTTTTCAACTCGCCCTCTAAAAGTTTCAATTCTTTGATTCGATCTTGTACATGCTCAAGATGCTGACTAATAACCGTATCAATGGGAGAGCAGGATACACTATCAGAGTTCATCGCTTCCAACAGTGCTCGTATTTCATCATGGGCCATATCCAAAGCTCTGCAACGGCGGATAAACAAGAGCCTTTCTAAGTGGGTGGCATCATAACGACGGTAATTATTCTCCATTTCTCTTTGAGGTTTAGGCAGTAACCCTTGCTTTTCATAGTATCGAACGGTCTCTACTGGACAGTCTGCCTGTCTAGCGAGTTCTCCAATTTTCATTTATGCCCCTTTTAGTTCTTGACTCTGTAGTTGGATCAGGCTTTTTAATGATAATAATAGTACATGATAGAGATGATGAAAATGAGTGATTGTACGGATAAACATCTTAGTGAGAACACAAGTACATGCTGTAGTTCAACACATAACCATTCGCATATAACAAAAGAGAACAAGGATGATCATCAACATACTGAAACTGTTCTCCAGCATGATCAAAATGGCTGTGGTTCATGTTCTACGCCTACTCCGAGCGAACTTAAGAGCTTATCTGGTTCTAAAAAGGTAGGAAATGATGTCCGTACTGAAATTCGTATTATGCAAATGGACTGTCCCGTTGAGGAGCAGTTAATTCAAAAGAAGCTTGGCGGGATGAATCAGGTAAAGAGCCTTGAATTCAATTTGATGCAAAGGGTACTAACAGTCACTCATACAACAGATTCCTTGGATATAATATTAGTTGCTATCCGTTCACTTGGGTTTGAGCCAGATGTATCTGATAAAAGTCAGGTTCACAAAGTTCCTCATGAAAAGGAGAAACCATTGTGGCCATTGGCTTTGGCTGGTATCTCAGCGATAGGGTCGGAAGTAGTACATTGGATGGGGATGTCGGAGTGGATTCAAGCCACATTAGCATTAATTGCTGTACTTTCTTGTGGGTTAACAACTTATAAAAAAGGCTGGATATCTATACGCAATACTAATCTCAACATGAATGCATTGATGAGTATTGCGGTTACTGGTGCATTTATTATTGGTCAATGGCCAGAAGCGGCCATGGTAATGGTATTGTTTACTATTGCTGAACTAATTGAAGCAAAATCACTCGACCGAGCTAGAAACGCTATCGGCTCATTAATGAGTTTAACACCGGATACGGTGATAGTTCAGCAATCAGACAACTCTTGGAAAGAAGTTGATGCTCAAACCGTGCAACTTGGTGCCACTGTCAGAGTCAAACCTGGGGAACGTATTGGTCTCGATGGCAATATCATTAAAGGGCAGACCACCATTAACCAAGCCCCTATTACTGGTGAAAGTATGCCAGTCGATAAGATTGAAGGTGACTCAATTTTTGCAGGAACGATCAATCAAGCTGGATCTTTTGAGTATAGAGTGACCGCAACAGCTCACAATACGACTTTGGCACGCATTATTCATGCAGTGGAAGAAGCTCAAGGTGCTAAAGCTCCGACTCAACGTTTTGTTGATCGTTTTTCTCAAATCTACACACCCGCTGTCATTGCGATTGCATTCGCAGTTGCTGTGCTACCACCCATTTTGGGGTATGGCGAATGGTTAGATTGGATTTACAAAGCGCTTGTTATGTTAGTGATTGCTTGTCCTTGTGCACTTGTTATCTCTACGCCTGTCACTATTGTTAGCGGCCTGACAGCGGCAGCACGTAAAGGCATCTTGATTAAAGGAGGTGTGTATCTTGAGCAGGGGAGAAAACTAGAAGCACTAGCTTTAGATAAAACTGGGACGATTACCTACGGGAAACCAAAGTTGATTGACGTTATAACTTTCAACGAATGGACAGAAGATTCTGTTTGCTCATTAGGGTTTAATCTTACAAATCTATCTGACCACCCAGTCTCTACCGCTATTGCCACAGCGCTATCTACTCAAAAAAGCATTGATGTAGGCGATTTTAAAGCCATTGCAGGCGAAGGCGTATCTGGAACAATCGCCAAACAAAAATATTATTTGGGCAATCAGAACCTTGTAGAGAGACACTTTACTGTACCTGCGGACATTAAAAACCAAATTTCTAAGTTAGAAAAACAAGGTAAGACCGTGTCATTGCTTCATAACGGTATCCAAGTTCTGGGACTATTTTCAGTGGCAGATGCTGTAAAAGAAAGTAGTCGTGTCGCAGTTCAACAGCTCCATGATTTGGGCATTAAAACGATCATGCTGTCTGGAGACAACTCTCATACCGCATCAGCAGTTGCGTCTCAAGTCGGTATTGACGAAGCTCATGGCAATCAGCTTCCTAAAGATAAGTATCGTACTATTGAAACTTACTCAAGTAACGGTGTTATAGGTATGGTGGGAGATGGCATTAATGATGCGCCTGCGCTGGCGGCTGCAAATATTGGATTCTCTATGGGTGCTATGGGAACTGATACCGCCATTGAAACATCTGATGTCGCATTGATGGATGATGATCTACGAAAAATCCCGACATTTGTCAGCTTGTCTAAACGTACCTACCAAATACTGATACAGAATATTAGCTTTGCTCTTGCTATAAAAGCCCTGTTTCTAGTCCTAACTTTTGCTGGCGTGGGTACTATGTGGATGGCAGTTTTTGCTGATGTTGGCGCAAGCTTACTTGTTGTAGCCAATGGGTTGAGGCTGCTGAAGAAGTAATGGCCTAAACTACTCATTGTGGTAAATATCATCATAGGTTTGGCTTAACCATAATAGAGACTGATATACATTTTTATTGATATGGAGTTACTTTGAAAACATTAACTACCTCGACACTTGTTGGGATATTCTGTATCCGCCCCATCAACCCACGGGGCTATATAGCTAATGTTTGAAGTTCAAAGGTAGGAGTGCATCGATATCTAGCTCAGCTTTCGCCAGCTCTTTCATGCACTTGACCATGTAATCGTAGAGGATGAGGCCGTTGGCTTTAGCCGTCTTGTAACCTTCCCTGTTTTAGTGACACTGCAAATGAAAGTTATTCCTGCTTTCATGCCTTGCTAAATACTCTCAGGGAGTTAAATCATCGAGTGACTCATGAGCGCGTTCTATCGTGGTCGATAAAGACAAACTACATAAATTCATTATTCTCAACATTTAGGTTTGCCTTGATAAAGGCGATAAATGATGAGATCCGCAAAGAAGTTGCCGAGTTTTTATAGTAAATAGCATGAATGGGTTGCTCTATTTTGAGCGAGGACTCTTGGAACAGTTCCACCAAGCGGCCATTTTGCCTGTCACTGAATGTCATAAAATCAGATAAGCATGCGATACCTGCCCCACTTAGTGCTAAATGTCGGAGCACCTCACCGTTATCGGCTTGCAAGTCACTCATTGCTCTAAAAATCTTATCGTTTTCATCTTTGAGCGGCCAGTTTTTCAGAATCTCAGGCCGACTAAACCCTAATAACCTATGGTTAGACAGTTCATCGATGCCACTCGGTGCACCAAATTCCTTTAAGTAATCAGGGCTAGCGACAATGCGTATTCTGCTGCTACCGATAAATACGGCTCTTAATGAAGAGTCTTTGAGCTGACCAATGCGGATAGCAATATCGGTGTGTTTACCGACTAAATCAATGTTTTCTTCGTCTGTCGTCAACTCTATTTGAACATCAGGGTAAAGGGATTGATAGCGCGAAATGCACGGAGCAAGCCCATGAATCGCGAACGGCGTGGCCGCATTGATGCGCAAAAAGCCTGAGGGCGTATCTTTCTGGCGTCTGAGTTGTCCTTCGGCTAATTCAACTTCTTCGAGCACTTTGCGAACTCTTTTCAAATAAAGGCCACCTTCTGAAGTCACACTCAATTTACGTGTAGTCCGATTGAGTAAGGTGGTGTCTAGTTTCGCTTCGAGCCTAGAGATCGTTCTACTCACTGCGGCTGGCGTTATAGAAAGCATCTCCGAGGCCCCTCTTATACTTCCTGTATCTGCAACAGCGATCAGCGCTTTCATTTCATCCAAGGTCGATTTCATTCGTTACCTTTTGTAAATTTATAATTAACTAATGTTTACTTTATGGAATAGGTTTGAGTAAGTAAAGTGACGGTCAACAACAAGTTCAACAAAAATATTAAGGAAATAACATGACAGTCCCTTCATTTGGTGTCGGCACTTTTCGTTTAGAAGGTGAAGTGGTGAAAGATTCCGTTCGCAATGCATTGGAAGTTGGATACCGTGTGATTGATACCGCTCAAATCTATGGTAACGAAGCGAGTATTGGCGAAGTACTGGCAGAATCTAAATTGCCCCGTGAAGAGTTATTCCTCACAACAAAAATCTGGGTAGACCATATGTCTGAGGACAAACTCATTCCAAG
Source organism: Vibrio sp. HB236076 (assembly GCF_040957575.1). Taxonomy (NCBI): domain Bacteria; kingdom Pseudomonadati; phylum Pseudomonadota; class Gammaproteobacteria; order Vibrionales; family Vibrionaceae; genus Vibrio; species Vibrio sp. HB236076. The sequence continues at coordinate 715,019 of NZ_CP162602.1, read as the reverse complement.
CCTCAAGGAAAGCCTAGAAAAACTAAACACTGACTATGTTGACCTAACATTGATTCATTGGCCAGGTACAAACGAAAATGTCGAAGAGTACATGCAAGCCCTGCTTGAGGCAAAATCGTTAGGGTTAACGAGAAAAATTGGTGTATCAAATTTCAATATCGAGTTGTTAAACAAAGCCTTTGATGCGGTTGGCCAAGACAATATTGCAACCAATCAAATTGAGCTAAGTCCATTTGTACAAAACCGTAAACTGGTGTCATTTATGCAAGAAAACGGCATACAAGTGACGTCTTATATGACGCTGGGGTATGGCCAGGTTTTAAACGATCCTCTGATTAATGATATCGCAAGCAAGTATCAGTCGACTCCTGCGCAAATTGTACTGGCCTGGGCATTGGCAAAGGGGTTTGCCGTTATTCCGTCTTCAACCAAACGTAACAATCTAATCAACAATCTTCAATCTCAGCAGATCCAACTATTGAGTGAGGACATTGAATTGATCGATAGCCTTGAGCGTAACGGGCGTCAAGTTAGCCCTGATGGTCTTGCTCCAAAATGGGACGATTAATATGAGTAATGTATTGATTATTAATGGCGGTAAAAAGTTTGCTCACTCCCAAGGGGCACTTAATAGTAGCTTAGTAGAATTAGCTGTAAATTATTTGGCTGAATTAAACCATGTCGTAAAGGTTACTGAAGTTGATAGCGGCTACGACATAGAGACTGAAATAGAAAAGTGGTTGTGGGCCGATGTTGTGATCCACCAAAATCCAGCATGGTGGATGGGAGCGCCCTGGATCGTAAAAAAATATATCGATGATGTCTTTACTATTGGTCACGGTCGTTTGTATCAAAGCGATGGCCGGACAAGAAGTGATAGAAACTCCAAATATGGTTCCGGTGGGTTGATTCAAGGGAAAAAGTATATGCTTTCGGTGACATGGAATGCCCCACAAGACGCTTTTACTGATCCTTCTCAGTTCTTTGAAGGCGTGGGGGTGGACGGTGTATACCTACCATTTCATAAAGCTCATCAGTTCTTGGGAATGACGCCTCTGAGCACATTTATGTGTAATGATGTCATAAAAAATCCCCAAATAGAAAACGACTTTGAGAGGTATAAACTGCATTTAAAGACTGTGTTTTCCAGTTAATCTAGAGCCGATATCACCACGTTTTGATCGGACCTAGTGGTCACTGAATTATTTTCTACCCACCTCCTTATTTAGAGAGGTGAGTAGTCGAGTATCTTCATTGACGATTCGTTGTCAACGACAACTCTTGAGGGCATTTGCCCCTTAAGGCGATTCGGTCAAAATCAGGAGAGCATTGAGTTATTGCCACAGCCCTCCTCTACCGATAAGCGGCCCAGTAAATCACTCTGTGCCGCTTATTCAACCTACTCTACTCAATAAACTCGTGAATCACGGTATTGGCATCGTCTTGTGCTGACGTATTACCAATGATTTCAGGCCAATGAGCGACTTGATCGGCCAGCTTTCCAGTCATGCCTTTCTCGCTGCCCCACCAAATGCCAGAGGTAAAGGTTTGTTCATCGAGCAGGACATCCAGATAACGTTTTGCCCCAACCTCCACGGTATGCGCCTTACCCATGACTTGCATCGTATCCGCCCCATCAACCCACGGGGCGATATAGCTGATGAGCTTCTGGATTTTGGCCTGCGCTTTATCTGCTTTGCCTGACTTACCTTTCCCTTGAAGCTTCTTCGCATCCATGAACTTACACCGTGCATGGGCCAAGAAGGCAACAGGGCATGCCCTCGCACGACTGTTTTGATTGAGGTATAAGGCGATTAAATTCAGTGCCCCACTCCTTACCGACATAGCCGGTTGGCTCGTGGAATTCTTTGTGAAATCACAATTCCATATCATAGCCAGTTTTTGTACGGGTGGCTTCCTACCAATTATGTGGTCGAAAAATTTGACCGCAACCGGTTACACCAAGCTCATCAACACCTTAGTGACTTCAAAATAATTCGCTTGAGCCTTTAGTATGGGAAAAAACGATTAATGTCAGAATCCAATAATCGTTGGATCTGATTCAAACCATCTCTCAATCGAGCCTCATTCCCGATTGACATCAAAGACAACCTGACATGTGGTGTACTTTCATTATTTGCGCAGAAGTAACTACCACTGGTAACTATTATACCTCGATTTTTTGCTTCCATCGCAAATCGATCTGGCTGCCAATGAGCAGCTAATGGTAGCCAAATATGGTATCCAGAAGCTGCGAACTCTGTAGATGTAAAAATCTCCCTTACCATTTTCTGCCTGTCATTCGCCAATTCCCTTTGCTGGTCCGCTAACCGAAAAGCATCACCAGATTCAATTAACAATGTTGCTGCAATAAAATTAATGGGAGAGGCAAGCCAAATATTCGTTCGAATATTTGCGTTGAGAGCCGTTATCTGATTTTCCGGGACTTTTAAGTAGCCACAACGCATTGCAGGACTAATTGCCTTAGATAACGCAGAAATGTGGAACGTATAATCTGGAGCAAAGTTAGCAATTGGAGGCACTGGTTCATCATCTAAAAAACAATAAATATCATCTTCAACCAGCCAGACTTTCTTATCGTTGATAACTCCTGCTATTTCCTTTTTTCGGGATTCCGGCATTGAGATACCTGTTGGGTTTTGATGACTGGGAATCGCTATCACCATTACAGCTTGATGTACATCAATTGCACTCGCCAAAGCTTCTGGGCATAAACCATACTCATCAAGATCTACACCAATTACATGACGGTCAGACATATTTAAAATCGCCAAAATACCTGGGTAGGTAAGTCGTTCGACTAGAATAGTGTCACCTGGTTTAGTCAAAGTATCAACGAGTAAAGACAAAGCGTGCTGCGCCCCATTTGTCAGTAACATATTATCGCTGTTTGCCCCCTCTAAGCCGTACTTTTTCGCCCATTTAACTCCAGCAGCTCTATGGACCTCATGACCAGAATGCTCAACATACCCAGTCACAGAAGGGGTCAGTAACTCCGCAGATTGTCGGTAGACATTCTTCAATACAGGTACATTTTTCTCCAGGTAAGGTTGAAGGATAGAGAAGTTAAAGTTTGTTTCTTCATCGGCAGCTTGGATGGCTTTGTCAAGTTCCGAGTTTGCTCTAACAAACGTACCACGACCAATAAATGACTCTAAACACCCTCTGTCATTAAGCAACTTATAAGCTTTTGCAACGGTTGCAGGTGTCGTTCCAAGCTCCTTCGCGAGTAAACGATGAGTGGGTAGTTTTGAACCTGGCGGGAACTCACCTGTTTCAATTTTCTGCTCTATAACTTCTGCTATACGGATGAACTTACTATTACTCACAAGGAGACTCCTGGGACGATCCTAATTCTCAATAAATTATAACATATGTCTTTTGGGTTTTTACTATTTCAAATAAATACACACAACCACAATTGACATAGTTCAATTTGAGGCGTAACTTATAAAAAAAGACATTGAACCAACTCAATGTAGCCTGTGACAATATCAAATCAGGCTTAAAAAACGCTAAAAGAAATGGTAGAGACACTTAAAACGCAAAGTGTACAAGAAGTACATGTATCATATGATGCGGCAAATAAGCTAAAACGTGCCTTCTGTGACTTACGGTTTAGAGAGGACAATGAGTGGCTTAACATAAGAGAATGGCTTGGGAATGTAGTCAACGACAGCCTTAATGATGAGGCAATCAACACTACTCAGGATTTTAAGTCAGATGATGATCAATGCGCCCTGATTATCCGCGGTTTACCTGTTGATAGTAATTTATGTTCGACACCTTACAACGGTTATGTTCCACCATCAAAATTGCCTTTAACTAGCGCCATTCACATTGGCATATATCAATTAGCCCAAATTGGGCTTATATCATACCAAAATGAAAATAAAGGATTCTTATTTAGGCATGTGGTACCTGCATTCAATGCTCTCAACGAAAAGTCATCTCATGGCTCCACGTTTACTTTTGGTCATCATGTTGATAACCCAGATTTACCATTAGCATGTGAGCCCGTGACAGAACGAATTATCTGTTCAGTATTACCGTTATCAAGTGCGTCAAATTATTAAAAAACAAGGAAGATAAAATGAAATCAAACAACGTCGCTTTTATTGGCTTAGGTGTAATGGGTTTTCCAATGGCGGGTCATCTTGCCAAAGCAGGGTACAAGACCAAAGTGTTTAATCGTACAGAAAGCAAAGCCAAACGATGGGCTCAAGAGTTTTATGGTGAATACCAGCCGACCCCTAGGTTAGCTGCGACAAACTGTGACATTGTGTTTTTATGTGTGGGGAATGATGACGATGTAAGAAGTGTTGTCTATGGCGATGACGGAGTACTCGCCAGTATGCTCCCGGGATCTGTTTTGGTTGACCACACGACAACATCTGCAGAGCTTGCAGAGGAATTAGCTAGAGTTTGTGTGGAAAAGAACATTTCGTTTATAGATGCTCCAGTATCAGGCGGTCAGGCTGGAGCTGAAAATGCCGCTCTCACCATTATGTGTGGTGGTGAACAAACGGTTTTTGATCGCGTAGAGCCCGTGATGAAAAGTTATGGTAAGCAATCGACTTTAATGGGCAAAAATGGTCAGGGACAGCGTAGTAAGATGGTCAATCAAATCTGTATTGCAGGTGTATTGAAAGGGCTAAGCGAAGGTCTCCTGCTGGCAAAAAAAGCAGGTCTGAATATAAACCAGTTAGTTGATGTGTTGAAGCATGGTGCGGCGGGTTCATGGCAAATGGAGAACAGAGCCGTAACCATGTCACAAGATAAGTTCGATTTTGGTTTTGCAATTGACTGGATGCACAAAGATCTCAGCATTTGCCTAAATGAAGCCAATAAGATGGGTGTTGAGCTTCCGTTAACAGAAAAAGTGGACAGTGAATATCAGTCCCTACAGCAACAAGGGTTTGGTCGTATGGATACTTCTGTGCTTTTCAAAATCTACGAACGATAACGTCGACAGGAACTTTTAGTATGGAACTCTTCGGTAACGACATTACACTTTTAATACTAATAGCATTAATGGTATCGGCCTTTGCGGCCGGTTTCATTGACTCAGTAGCAGGCGGTGGAGGGTTAATCTTAGTCCCCTCTTTTATCCTTGCTGGATTGCCTCCTCAATTAGCGCTTGGACAAGAAAAAATTGTCAGCACATTAGGTACTATCGCAGCAATACGTAATTTTATACGAAATAAAAAAGTTATTTGGACTGCCGTGGCAACAGGTATCCCAGCAGGCCTGATCGGTGCGTACGCCGGTGCACAAGCTATTCTCTACTTTGATCCCGATACTATCGGTAAAATCATTCTCTTTATGCTCCCTTTCGGAATAATGTTATCGTTCATTCCGAAGAAGAATCGCAATGAAGATAACTCAGCTCCAATTAACAAAACAGCCATTTTATTTGGCGTTCCAACTGCTGTATTTGTCATTGGTTTCTATGATGGATTCTTTGGCCCGGGTACAGGCAGTTTTCTCATTCTGGCGTTACACTACTTACTTAGGTTCGATTTAGTTTCAGCATCAGCGACGTCAAAGTTGTTTAACTTTTCCTCTAACATCGGCGCGTTATTCGCTTTTATGATAGCAGGAAACGTCTTATATATGCTGGCAATGCCTTTGGTCGCGATGAACTTACTTGGCAACCATGTTGGTAGCGCATCAGCAATGAAGTATGGCGCCAAATTGATTCAACGAACCATTTCAGTATCACTCAGTTTACTAATGATTTCACTGGGTTATAAATTCCTGTTCTAAAAACTAGAACTAAATTTATACGATAGAACGCTCATCCAGTGCAGATAAGCGTTCTAGTATTGAGCTACGATTATAGGTAAGTAAAAATCGAATTTTCCTATCCTCCCCCCTACTCAATAAACTCGTGAATCACGGTATTGGCATCGTCTTGTGCTGAGGTATTACCAATGATTTCAGGCCAATGAGCGACTTGATCGGCCAGCTCTCCAGTCATGCCTTTCTCGCTGCCCCACCAAATGCCAGAGGTAAAGGTTTGTTCATCGAGCAGGACATCCAGATAACGTTTTGCCCCAACCTCCACGGTATGCGCCTTACCCATGACTTGCATCACCCACATCGCGAAACTCATCGTCCAACGTTGATGCCAAGGCAGAGAAGCCGCCCCAGCCGTGCCTCGCGCCATGCCTGGGTCAACCGTAAGAAAACGCATCTGCGGGTATTTTCTCGCCATGCTCATGGTCCACATTGCGCCCATCAGCTTTGTCGCGCCGTAGATGTCGGTGTAGGTTTTGTTGTTGATAAATTTATCGCCATTGACCACCGAACGCCACTCGGCCATCGAGCCTTCACTGATCGGCGGTTTCGCCGCCCCGACCTCAGACGCGCCTCTGGCTGCAAAGCTCGCCACATACATGACCGAGCCTTTAGCGGACAGCTTACCGTTTTGCATCAGCAGGTCCGTAAAGTGAACATGCCCCAGCACGTTGGCAGAAAAGATGAACGTCGAGCCTTCTTTGGTGCGTTTCAGCGGTTCTTTTCCGCCGCCGCCACCCGCGTTTAAAATCATGCCATCAATGTTCGTGTTTAAACGCTCTGCCGCCGCCCGACAAGACTCTAAATCACTGACATCGACAATCAAGATTTCAAAAATTCGTTTTTCGGTAAGCGTTTCTAACCTTTGCAAGGCGTCTTGTGCTCGGGTTTCATTGCGACAGGCTAAAATGATTTTAGACACCCCGTCCTGATGAGCGAGCTGCCTTGCTGCTTCGAAGCCCAGCCCAGAATTTGCCCCGGTGATGAGGATTGATGAATGCGTCATATGACCTACCTATAGTTTGAGAAGATAAAGCGACTCACACCGATAGAGTCGCTCGTCGATGTGATCAAAAAGATTGGGTTAACGCTTCACACAGCGAACGCTGAACAGGTACTCTTTCGAGCTCGTCGAACGACGAATTTCACCTTTGTGCGCATTCCACCACGAATAAGCGAGGGTACGAATACGGCCTTTGCTCTCCGATGCACTACTGGCGGTCCAAAACTCAGTGTAAGCCCCTTGTGTGATGTACCACCCATGCCACTTAACGCCTGCCGGTCTTGCAGAGAAGTGATGCTTATTGAGAAGTGATTGATCGATTTTTTTAAATGGGCCATCGGCCTGCGCTTCTTTCAGTTGTAAGCCAAGATCTTGCTCACCCCCGCGCCAACCCTCTTGGTCGAGCTCCTCGTCAGACATACCCAAGGTACGCTCCAGCGTCTTCCAATCATCATCGGTCGCTACTCTCCAACCTTCTGGGCACAAGTTTCTTTCATCCGCGACGTCGTGCCAGTTGTAAAGCCGGCCATATTTCAATAAGTTTGCGGGATCGTCTTTCACAATGGCACCGGTTCTCACCGCACTACCATCTTGAAATGTCGTGCTTCTTAGATTTTCGGCTAACCAAACTTGATCGCCGATTGTCACCGTTCGATAGACATTGCCCTCCACGTCCTGCACGCTATCTTGCAACGCATTTCGTGTGTTGTGGATGTCGTTAGCAAACGCTGATACAGAAAGAACCATAGTCACCCCAGTCGAAAGTAAGAGCTTATTCATGAATAACCCTTTAGTTAACCTGATGCGAGCACTATAGCTATCAACTTGATGTCAAACTAGGCGAAATACTCTCTAAAAATTGCCCATTTGTATCATCTTTGTATTTTAAGATCAGAAAAGACAAAGCGTGTACGCGTTACGCAATGCGTTCAACTTCGCCCTTTGATTGACTCCATTGTTTCGGCGATTGGCCATACATGCGTTTAAACTCACGACTAAACTGAGAAGAACTGAGGTATCCGACCGCCATTGCCGCTTGGTTAACCGTCATCCCGGAGGCGATCTTCATCGCGGCTTGGTTTAAGCGCATCGACTTCATAAACTGAATCGGCGACATTCGAGTCGCTTGTTTGAACTTACGATGAAACACCGCACGGCTCATGCCTACCAAAGACGCAAGATCATCGATCGTGACATGGTTGTTTAGGTTAAGTGATAGATATTCAATTGACTTAGCAATTTCATTACCAATGCCAAATGCCCTTCTTGCACTCATTCCGGCATCGCCTTTTAATATCGCGTAATAGAATTCACGCAAGCGGCTTTTGCCCAGAATTGCAGCATCGGCAGGCATCTCACACAATTGAAGTAGCCTTAATAGCGCATCGGAAAACGTGTCGTCCCAGTTCGCCAATGCCATGCCTGGCGGCTGGGAACCGCTTTTCGGTCGTTTCAGCGCACCAGCCGTACTTTCCATCTCAATCGCCAGTTCGGTCATCACTTGGGTATCTAAAGAAATATACACGCCGAGCAAAGGATCGTCTGGTGAGGCTTGCGGCGTCCCTGCTTCAACCGGAAGCGATATCGTGCAACACATATACTGACGGTTGTCGTAAAGGTAGTGTTCCCCATCGAGAATCGCTTCCTTCTTGCCATTTAATATCACCACCACAGCGGGTTCATAGACCGCAGGTGCACAGGGTATTGCGTGGGTCACCCTAAACAAACTGACGCCTTTGATGCCGGTTTCAAACATACCGTCATCAGTGATTAGGCGCTCTACGAGGTGTTTTATTCTCTTTTTCATTGGCATACTCAAATGATACAAACAATACAAATAGGCAATTTTTAGAGACTAATTGGTCTTCTTATACCAACTAATGACATCTATAGTAAATTTCTTTCCACCATACTCTCACTCAGTGTCGCGTGCAAATCCCATGATACACGAGCAATGCGCTCAACAAGTACGCGAAGATTACGGTGAGGATACTGTGACTATGAGGATGTGGTTACGATGAAGATAAAAGCGCTTGGTAAAATAACAGCATTAAAGTCCTCGCTCATTTTTTTGGGGTTGGGATTCCTAGTGGCCTGCTCGTCACCCAATCGATATAACGAGCTCAATACCACCCCAACGCCAATGCGCAGCGACCATGAACTGGGCTTGGCCTTTGGCGGCGGCGGTGTCCGAGGATTCATGCATTTAGGTGTGCTCAAAGCCCTTGAAGAGCAGGGTATAAAGCCAGATGTGGTCAGCGGCACTTCCGCAGGTTCGATCGCCGCCATTCTCTACGCCTCCGGTATGAGCCTCAATAGCATGGAAAAGGTCATTGATGACATCGGCGTGTCTGATATTGCCGATTTTGTGGTGTCTTCAAAAGGGCTAATCAACGGTAAGCGGTTATCTGAGTGGATTAACTCTCAAGTTGACTATCAAGACCTCAATGCCATGCCCATTCCGGTGGCCGTCACCGCGACCAATTTAACCACCCAAACGACCATGATGATTCGCTCTGGTAACCCAGGTCACGCGGTACAAACATCATCAACCATCCCAGGCGCCTTTGTTCCTGTGCAACACCAAGGTGATCTTCTCGTCGATGGCGGTATATTCAGTGTCGTGCCAGTGTACAGTGCAAGAGCCTTAGGGGCTAAAAAAGTCATTGCCGTTGATATTTACTGTCACAACCAACCCACACCAGAAATCAGCGCCAGCAAAATCACCCTTGCCGTTTTTAGAATGCAAAGTTGTCGTTTGTCTCAAGCAGAGTTAAACAGTGCCGATGTGGTGATCGCTCCTCGTTTTGAACCCAGCAGCAGTGGCGCATTTGATGAGAAACGGCGCGCGATTGAAGCGGGATACCAAGCGACTCAAGCGGCCATGCCGACGATCAAAGCCTTGTTGGCGCCATAGTCTCTTATTGATTTGCGCTCGGCGCTCACGGGCAAAAAGCGTCTTTAGCACATTGGAAATAAAGGCGCCGACTCGTTTGCTAAGCTAAGGCAAACTTTCACCATCATTTAGCCATTTATAGCGAATTGCTAACGATTAGCCATAAATGGCTAAATTTGATTGACATGAAAGAAGGAGTTTTAATGTGGGACCAACCTCTAAACCGATTGCCGTGATCAGCGGTGATATTGTCAACTCAACCAAACTAACAGCTGAATAGTTTGAACAACTTCTTAAACGAATCAAAGATATTCAGAAACTGATCACCAAAGGAAACTCAGAAAATGCGCACAGTATTGAGCGTGGTGATGAATTTCAGACTGTGGTGCACGAAATAGCTTCCCCCTACTCGCCATACTGTGAGCCAATGCATTCCCGTCGCCTATCAACACATTAATGGTTGTTGGCTAAACGCGGCCACACCTGCCAATTAAGCGCTTCACTCGCCGTGGGCGCCTCAAAATACTGAGTGACATGATGAAATACTTCTACTGTGTCAAATGCAGCTCGCTCTGGCTCTTCCACGCGACGTTTTGCCAACTGAGATAGGCATTGCTCATCGGTTAAGTCGAGATGCCAAAGCAGATGTTCACAGCGGATCTCGCGGCACAACGCGATAAACCAGGCTCTTTGCTTGGTCGTATTTGCGGGAAAGTCCATCACCACGTCCACACCAAGATTGAGTAAGTTTTGTACATGGCTTTTAACAAAAGGCTTAATGAGATTTGAATAGCGAATGTAATCGTCAAACGTGTTGATTTGAGATGGATAATGAGCGGACAACCAATCGTCTTCAGAAATTAACACGGCCTTCTTTTCTGCCGCAACCACCTTGGAATGCGTCGATTTACCGGCTCCCATCTTGCCGCAGAAAAAGAACAAGGTTCCCTGATTTTTCATCTTGCCTCCGTGTATGGCCTTCCATAGCATTTTATTGCCGTCAGCGTTTTTTCGCCGCGCGCTTTGTCACTTCACACAATTTAGCATCGATAGATATCGATGCATAACCTAAAACGCAACACTAGGCACAGTTCGAAAGTCAAGCAACGGACATGGTGTCACCGGCCCGACCACGCGATGAGTGTTTACCTTCAAATGGCCATCGAATAGAAAACGAACGGGATCAAGGTATTTAAAGATACTCATTTATACTTAACACTTATCAACAGCGGCTATTGCCCAAATGCGTTTTTCCGACTAGCTTTAAACAAAAACAATATTTAAATAAAAATAATAAGGAATAACGATGAAATATTCAGAGAATCACATTGCCGAGCTCAACCTACTACTCCAATTCAATTTAAGCAGTACCGCCACCGGTGTCAAAGTCCACAAAGACGCGTCACCGCAAATGCAAGACGCCGCGGCCCGTTTGTATGAGAAGAAATTGTGCACTCAGCCCGACGGTGGTTACTTGACGGATGAAGGGATTGAAATGGCTGAGTACGCCGAAAAGATCTTAGATGTGTTGCAGGCTTGATCACCATCATCGCCATAAAAATAACCTTGTCTTCTTCGCCCTCTAGAAGACAAGGTTTGATTAGGTTGACACCCCCGCAAACGCTGTATTCTCACCGCGTATTTTTGTGAAGGGTGAGACATCACCTAACGCTTGATCTCCGCCACCGATTCAATGCTAATGGCATCATTTCGCCAATACTCTATGTCGCAGTCAATCAACTCACCTCGTTGGTCGTAGTTAATGCGCTCAACCACGATGGCCGGTGTTCCGGATGTCGCACGCAGTGCCTGTGCCCGTTCACCTAACAAGATGTTGTTTGAAATCCGATAGTGAATTTTTTGATAGCAAACCCCATAGTGCTCGCGATAGATATCCGTCAGTGAGTTCGATAAATCGTGTTCAAGCAGATTGGCAAATAGCTCCGGCCGGATAAAGTTGGTCACGTATACCACCGGACGACCATCGAGATAGCGCACTCTATCAACTTGATACACATTTGAGAAAGGCTGTAACTTCAATAAATTGGCAGCTTGTTTATTGGCTAACACCCCTTTTGCCGCCACCACCTCCGTGTTGGGCACACGATTTTGCGCTTTGGCCATATTGGAAAAGTTGAGCGTTTGGGTTGGGTCGTAACGCAAAGGCTCAGGAGAGATAAACCAACCTCGGCGATCTTCGCGATAAATCCGACCTTCCGCTTCTAACAATGACAAAGCTTCACGCAAAGTAACGCGGGTAGTATCAAACGACTCTGCCAACTTGCGCTCTGCGGGTAATTTTTTACGCGGCGTCAACATGCCCGCTTCAATTTGTTCAACAATCGAATCTTTAATTTTTACGTATTGCAACTGCGTGTCCTTATCTTTTACGCCAAGCTTGTGTGCGATTTTCTAACCATTGCCCTAATATCATTTGAGCGACTTTCGACATGGCAGCTGCGAACATAATCATCACCGCCATTGCCGCTGCCGCCCCGGTTTGGCCAGCATCGTCCATATTTAAAATGGACACCGACGCCAGAATCGTATCGGTTGAGTAAAGAAATACTACCGCAGAAGTGGTGGTTAATGCATTAACAAACAAATAGGTCGCCATGTCCAATATGGCCGGTAAACACACGGGTAAAGTCACTTTAAAAAACAATTTATACTGCGGCATTTTCACCGATGCCGCAGTGGCTTCGATCTCGGCGGGCAGTTGCTTAAGCACCGTCAAAGCGGTCATGTGACCGACGGTGTAATAATGCACTATGGTATTAATCACCAAAAATGCCATGGTGCCATAGAGCAGATTCAAAGGATTATTGACATCGTTAAAGTAAAAAATATACCCCAAACCTAATACCATGCCAGGCACCGCCATAGGGACAACACTTAAGATTTGCAACGCGTGGCGAATCACCGCAAACGACCGGCCTTTCTCGATACAATAAGCGCCAACGAAGATCACCGCCGTACCGATCACCGCCGTCCACCCCGCCAAGGTGAGGGAGTTAAAAAAGGGGCTCCAGCCATAGGTACTCATTTCAGAAAAGCGATAGTTATTAAGTGTCAGCGCTTGATTCCATGGCCAAAACGTCACGAGCGAGCCATATACCGCCATACTCAGCACCACAACAATGGCAACGGAAATTAGCGTGCAATAGAGAAAACAAATCCCATCACGGGCTTTATTTGGCTCAGGCTGATACGGTACCGAACGACTATCAAATAAGCTCTTTTGTTTTTTCTGCACCCAGCGATCGGCCCCAAATGCCAACACCGCAGGAAACAAAAGCATGATACTGGCCACGGCGCCCATGGCAAAGTTTTGTTGGCCAACCACTTGCTTAAAAATATCAGTCGCCAGGACATTGTAACTGCCACCGATCACTTTCGGCACACCAAAATCGGTGATCACCAACGTAAACACAACGATCAGCGTACTGATCAAGCCGTATTTCGCTGCAGGTAGGGTGACCATAAAGAAGGTTTTTAGGGGTGAGGTTTTCAAAGCACGTGCCGCTTCGTATAAACGCGCATCCGAGGTGCGCAGCGAGGTCGTCAAAATCATCAAGGCATGAGGAAAAGTCCAAAAGATCAACCCCATTGAGATTCCAATCACACCATAAACCGACTTTCCAAGTAACATCTCCTTAGCAATACCTTGATTACCAAAGAGAAAAATAAGACTGATCGCCGGTAACAAAGAGGGAGCGAGGATCGGGGCTGTACCCAAAATTTGAAAAACACCTTTAAACGGCATACAGGAACGGGTAAGTGCATACGCATAACCAAACGCCATCACGCCCACTATCGCAGTCACCATCCCGCCGAGAATAAAGGTATTGCCTACCGACGCCCACAAACTCGACGACGACAAATACGCCGCAAAGTTGGCCAAACCGACGAACTCACCTTGGCTATTTTCAACGCTCTTCGCCAGCATCGCCCAAAGTGGCATGACAATAAATACCATCATCATTGCCGACAAGGCGGTCAGTAACCCCAACAACACCAGTTTGTCACGGCTCATTGGCCCAATCCAGGCTTTGCCTTTGGTCTGTTGACGATTTATCTTCAATGTCATTGAATCCATATCTACCTCTACGCCGCCAGGCCTTTGTCAGCCGAAGACAAGGTGTAACCATATAACCCTTCTTGACAAAATTGCAGGAAACGAGTGTCACCCTGTTTAATATTGAGTTTGTCGACGCTTTTAGCCGGTACATTGACCGCAATGGTTCGCGCTACACTGTCGTTTTTCAATACGCAATCAACGCGATAAAAGGCCCCCTGAAACTCCAAGGCCCTTACGGTGACTGGCAAGGCGTATTCGGTTTTATCTACGAATTGAAACTGTTCAGGACGCACGGCAAGGTCGAAGCAATCACCTCGTTGAATCTCACGATTAACCAGTGTTGGCGCTGGCAGTAAAGTGTCGGCGATGCGCACTTGAGTATCGGTGATGACCGAGGTCTCTATAAAATTCATGTTGCCAACAAACTCGGCGACAAACCGCGTCTTGGGTTGTTGATAGATGGCTTGTGGCGTGCCAACTTGCTCGATAACACCATGATTCATGACAACAATTCGGTCTGCCATCGACAAGGCTTCATCCTGATCATGAGTCACCATGATGGTGGTGATACCAAGCTTGCGTTGCAGTTTACAAATCTCATCACGCAAGTGAACGCGAACTTTTGCGTCTAAGGCTGACAAAGGCTCATCAAGGAGTAATAGACCCGGTGACAGTGCCAAAGCTCGTGCAAGTGCCACCCGCTGTTGTTGGCCACCAGACAGTTGATTGGGAAATTTTTCTCCAGAGGTTGGTAGGCCGATGGTTTCTAACCAGAGTGCCACTTTGTCGAATGCCTCTTTGTTTGACATGCCTTGGTTTTGCAGACCAACCGCAATGTTCTCTTGTACCGTCAAGTTAGGAAACAACGCATAAGATTGAAAAACAATCCCGAAATCGCGTTTTTCTGGTGGCAGATAAGTCGTTTCGAATCCACTTTGAAAAATCGCACCCGACGTCGGTAAATCCAACCCGGCAATGGCACGTAGCAATGTAGTTTTACCGCAGCCAGAAGGGCCAAGAAAACAAATAAATTCACCCTTTTCAATTGCTAACGATATCTTATTTAACGCCGTGAATGAGCCAAATTTCTTAACAACGTTGTCGACTAATAAGTAATCTTGATTGGTTGACATAACACACACTCCAAATGGTATATTCCAGATTTTAACTTTCCCTCATTACAGACCAATGACAAACGAAGTAACATCGCTTTTTCACCTTGTCACAATCAATAAAAGTGATAGTAAAAACCTGGGCAGCACGTCGTGGTTTTCAATAAAGACATTGTTTAGATCGCACTGCCAGGTCGGGTTCAAACGTCGTCTCTGGTGTATTACCCGTTAGAAAGACGACGTCGCACTATGGCTATTAACAAGGTCTGATACCGGCCAACAACGCCCGCCTTTGGGCAAAGCGCCACCGATAACAGAACCAAGTGTTAACGGATTTTATCGGCCTTCCCCGCTGGGCCAGCGAGTTTGGCTAACTGCTTATCAAGCCAAAGTGGCGCTTTTTCGCGATCTTCTGCCGCTTCTTTTCGGCGCACGGCGTTGCGCACCAGCATCGCGCCCAGCCAACGAAATGGCTCTGGTGGAAAGTACCCCAACGGACCGCTGGTCATCCCGCAGCGTGACCACGGATTATCTAAGCCCAAAACCATTGAGGAGAGAATTTTGCCACCGATGCGTGTTTGGGCTACCCCATTACCGGAATACCCCAAACCATAAAAGACGTTACTCTGGTTATTGAGGCGACCGAAAAAAGGCAAACCGGTCACCGATCTGTCAGAGCCACCTGTCCAATGATAATCAAAAGAGGATTGCTGCAATCCCGGAAACAAGGTTTGGAATGACTGATTGAGCAGGGAAATATAACGGCTCGGCTTGTGAAACATGGCATCGACTTTGTTGCCAAAGGAGAACTGGTTACCGCCTTTGCCTAACATCAAGCGTCCATCTCGCGTGTCTCGGTAGTAGTGTACAAACAGGCGAGAATCCACCACTGCCGCGCCTTTTTTGGGCCCGAACTTTTCCAGGTGTGATGGGATAGGCTTGGTGATCGCCATATCAGAAGACACCACAACGATGCTGCGTTTGAAAGCCTTAAAGTGTTCCACCATCCACGCATTAAGCGCAATCACAACCTGATCGGCAACCAACTTGCCTTTGTCAGTGGTTATCGTCGCCGGTTGACCGTAATCAAGCTTGTGCATCGGGCTGTGTTCATAAATGTCCACTCCCATTTTTATCGCCACTCGGCGTAGTCCCCGCGCTAACAACGCCGGTTGAAGACTGCCGCCAGCTGGCGAGTAATGCCCCTCTAGGTGACACGTTGAGCCAGATTGTTTGGTAAGCGCTTCACCACATTTCTGCCAACGATTAATACCCAGCTTGCAAAGTTCATTCACAATCGGCTCCATTCCCCCTTTTTGGGACGAGTTGGTCGCCGTGTAGTAAGCCCCACTTCGGTACAAATGGGCATCTATCCCCTGCTCCTCACAAAAGGCTTCAATCTCATAAATGACCTGCTCTGATTGTTCGACCAACCATTTCGCTTGTTGTTGACCATACAATTTTTTTAAAGTGGGATACTTAGTCGACCAGGTCAACATACAGCCGCCATTAGCACCAGAGGCGCCACTGCCGCACAGCGATTTTTCAATCAGGGTGATTTTTTTATCGGGCTGTTGTTGTTTTAATAATATTGCCGTCCATAACCCAGTATACCCGCCGCCGACAATCGCGATATCGCAGCGTTTTTCGCCGGTAAGTTGGCTATAAGTGACTTGTTCAAAAGAGCCAAATTCTTGTTCGATGGCTTGTTTAAACCAAAACGAGTGGTGTGGTTTCATGTTTTCGTGACCGGATAAAGCGTGAATCAAAAATGTCTGGTATACCAATCGCGTTGAGTGTTACCCATCCAAGAGTCGGGACAACACGTGATTGGTATTCACATCAACCAAGGTGGCATGTGTCCACCTTGGTTGATATTGGCGTAGGGAATTAAGACTTAGGCTCAGATTTTGCGTCAAACTTTTCAGACCATGTCGCTAGGATCTGCGCGCGTTGGCTTCCCATTTGTGCAAAGTTCATGCTCGCCATATTCGCTTGAACATTCGGAAAGTTGGAGACGTCGGCTTTAACGTCTTTATGCGCAACCACAGGGTACATTTCGATATACAATTCGTTCGCTTTTTTAGAAATTGACCAATCTACGACGCGTTTTGCTGCGTCAGAGACTTCAACCAAGCCAACGGCTTCCGACTCCCAACCAATCCCTTTGGGCGTAATTACCTCAATCGGCGCACCTTGTGTTTTCAACTTGGCACCGCGACTGGCCATAGAAATACCGATCGCCACTTCACCCATGCCGGCTTGGACACAAGGCTTGGAACCAGAATGCGTGTAATGGGCGATGTTTTTGTCTAAATCGCTCATGTAATTCCACGCCTTGTCTTCTCCCATACTTTGTAGCCAAGCAGAAACCTGCATGTAGCCCGTCCCTGATGAGGCTGGATTTGGCATTGCAATATGGCCTTGATAGACAGGTTTGGTTAAATCTTGCCAAGAGGTGGGCATAGGTAAGTTGAGTTGTTCGGCCACCACCTGATTAAAACAAATGGCATTAAAAAAGGCATCGTTACCAAACCAAGCTTGATTCGATTGAGGATCGTTTAGGTTAGCGTTGAGTGCTTGTACCCCTTTTGGAGAATAGGGTTTAAGGATCCCTTCCTCTTTCAACAGCGCCATCGACGAACCCGCCAGTCCCCAAACGACCTGGGCATGGGGGTTGTTTTTTTCTGCCAATAATTTTGCCGTCATAATACCCGTAGAGTCACGCACCCATTTGATATTGATATCAGGGTTTTCTTTTTCAAACGCGGACTTGTATTTGGCAAGAATGTCGGTTTCAAAAGCGGTATAAACCGTGACTTCCTGCGCTGAAAATGCGTTTGGTGCCAACACAGTGACCAGTGCAGCAAGCGATCCTTTCATTAAACGGTTTTTCATCATGTTCTCCAATAAAGTAAGCCAAGTTCATTTGGTATGTACCAATTTCAATTCTCACCCTACTGATCGATTGTGACGAAACTATGGCCATAAAATGGCAGATTGACGAAATAAGATGAAAAAAGCGCGTAATAAAGCGACAAGACCGCCACTATTAAGCTTTTATTAAATTCATAACGGGCCTATTTACGATTTCATTTTTCCTATATAGAGTAAAAACACCAAACTGGTTTATACCAATTAGAAGTGTAAATGGAAATCGCCATGAAAAATGAATACCTACTCCTGACCCCAGGGCCTTTATCGACATCTGAAACCGTTCGACAAGCGATGCTCAAAGACTGGTGTACTTGGGATGATGACTATAACAAAGACATTGTTGAAGTGATTCGCAACAAACTCGTCGCGTTGGCGACAGACCAAACCGGCTACACCAGTGTATTAATGCAAGGCAGTGGCACCTCGTCAGTAGAAGCAACCATTGGCAGTGCGATAGGCAAAGAAGGAAAGTTGTTGGTGATCGACAATGGCGCATACGGCGCGCGTATTGCTCAAATTGCCCAGTATCTCAATATTGCGTGCCAGATTATTTCACCTGGAGAAACCTCACCGCCCCAACTCGACCAAGTCGAAGCCGCTTTAACATCAGATCCTCAGATCACTCACGTTGCCATCGTTCACTGTGAGACAACAACCGGTATGCTCAACCCGATTGAAGCGTTAACCGCGGTTGCCAAAGCCCACGGCAAAGTTGTGATCCTCGATGCCATGTCGAGCTTTGGCGGGATCCCGATGGATATTGCCAAGCTCAAGGTCGACTTTATGATCAGCTCCGCCAACAAATGCATTCAAGGGGTACCAGGATTTGGCTTTGTGATAGCCAAACAAACGGAACTTGAAAAATGCAAAGGACAAGCACGCTCTTTGAGCCTTGACCTTTATGACCAATGGCATTGCATGGAAACCAACCACGGAAAATGGCGTTTTACATCACCCACACATACGGTTCGCGCTTTCTATCAAGCCTTAATTGAGCTAGAGCAAGAAGGAGGAATAACCGCTCGTCATCAACGTTACCAAGCCAACCAAACCACCTTGGTCAATGGGATGCGCTCTCTTGGTTTTGAGCCTCTTTTGAATACAGAGCTTCACTCACCGATTATTACTTCGTTCTACTCGCCCGATCACCCAGATTATCAATTCAAAACGTTTTACACCCGATTGAAAGAGCAAGGCTTTGTCATTTATCCCGGTAAGGTATCAAACGCAGATTGCTTTCGAATTGGCAATATTGGCGACGTTTACCCCGACGATATCGAACGCCTGCTCGGTGCGATTGACAACGCCATGTACTGGACCGGTCAAAACGACAACGAACAACAATAACTCATTGATGTACATAAATAGAGTACCAGAAGCACTATGAATCAGAATTTAAAACCGACTCATTGGCGCAGTGAAGGTGACATCAATACCACCCCAGCTCGTCAAACCTGGCATGAAACCATCCACAACGAGCGCACAAAAGCCTGGTTAAAACGAGACGCTGACGCTTTCGTGCACCAAGCGATGTCGACGCCTTGCTTAGACGTCTTGGAAACAGCAAAAGGAATCTATATTCAAGATCTGACAGGCAAAAAGTACATGGACTTTCATGGTAATAACGTCCATCAGCTCGGTTACGGCCATCCTCATGTCATCAAGCGCGTGCAGGAGCAAATGACCCAATTGCCCTTTTCTCCGCGCCGTTTTACCAATGCGACCGCTATTGAATGCGCCGAAAAAATCGCACAAATCTGTGGCGGTGATTTAAATCGCGTACTCTTCGCCCCAGGCGGTACGTCCGCCGTTGGCATGGCTTTGAAATTGGCACGTCACATCACCGGCAATTACAAAGTCGTGTCGTTGTGGGACTCGTTTCACGGCGCGTCATTAGACGCGATTTCGGTGGGTGGTGAAGCTTGTTTTCGGCAGGGTATGGGGCCGTTAATGGCAGGCGTTGAACGCATCCCTCCTCCTGTGTCCTATCGCGGCGCTTTTCCCTCTTGTCACGATAGTGATGTGCACTACGCCGATTACCTAGAGTACGTCATCGAAAAAGAAGGCGGCGTGGGTGCATTCATTGCTGAAGCCGTTCGCAACACCGATGTGCAAGTGCCCAGTCAAGCCTACTGGAAACGCATTCGCGACATCTGTGACAAGCACAATGTCATGCTGATCATTGACGACATTCCCAACGGGATGGGCAGAACTGGTGAATGGTTTACCTACCAAGCCTACGATATCGAACCAGACATACTCTGTATTGGCAAGGGGTTAGGTGGCGGCTTAGTACCGATGGCCGCCATGGTCACCAAAGACAAGTACAACACCGCCGCACACATCTCGATGGGCCATTATACCCATGAAAAAAGCCCTATCGGTTGCGCGGCTGCACTGGCGACCATTGAAGCCATTGAGCAAGAAAATTTACTCGATAAAGCGAAAGCCGATGGCCAATTTATGCGCCAAAGACTGCTGGAGATGAAAGCCAAATACCCGCTGATTGGCGATGTACGCGGTATCGGTATGCTGTGGGGGGTTGAGTTGGTAACCAATCAGGGCACCAAAGAACGCGCCTACGACGAAGCCGAATCGGTGTTGTATCACTGCCTAAACAATGGCGTCAGTTTCAAACTATCGCAAGGCAATGTCATTCAACTGAGTCCGCCGCTGATCATTTCTCGTGAACAATTAACAGAAGCCTTAACCCTATTAGAGCAAGCGATCGCCAACGTATGTCAAGAGGGTTAACCGGCCAGAGTCACTCGCTGTTGAGTTAACTTGGTTTATCCATACGAAGACAACAGCCGGTGACCAATACTCACTGCCCTCCTCACAGAGGTCGGCATCACTTTAAAAGTAAAAAAGGAACCCTAATGAGTCACTCACCAATACAAGCCGTCATTTTTGATTGGGCAGGCACTATCGTCGATTTCGGCTCTTTTGCCCCAACCAGTATTTTTGTCGAAGCCTTTAAGCAGGGGTTTGATTTTGATATTAATCTCGCAGAAGCACGCGAGCCAATGGGACTGGGCAAATGGGATCACATCCAGGCTGTTGGCCGTCTTCCTTCAGTGGAAAAGCGTTGGAAAGCCCAATTTGGTCGCGCCATGACTCATCAAGACATTGACGCCATTTATAGCGCCTTTATGCCACTGCAAAAAGCGAAAGTCGCCGATCACGCCGCGCCAATTCTCAATGCCATTGATGTTGTTAACGGCCTAAAAGACCAAGGGATTAAAATTGGCTCTTGCTCTGGTTACCCTCGAGAGGTGATGGACATACTAATTGACGCCGCTTCACATCACGGTTACCACCCGGATTGTGTCGTTGCAACGGATGATCTTCCACAAGGCGGACGCCCCGCCCCGTTTATGGCTCTGAAAAACGTGATCGAGTTGGCGGTAACGGACGTTAAAGCATGCGTGAAAGTCGACGATTCCGCACCGGGTATCGACGAAGGCCACAATGCGGGCATGTGGACTGTTGGCCTGCTGCTATCGGGTAACGAAGCCGGCTTAACTTTTGAACAATACCAAACCGCAGATCAAGAAACCCTCAATGCCGCACGTGACCAAGCACGTCAGAAACTGCTCAAAAGCGCGCCCCACTATTTAATTGACACGATTGCTGATCTTCCACAAGTAATAAGCGATATTGAAACCAAGTTAAAGGCTGGTGAACGCCCATAAATCATTATATTTTGGAATTTTAATGGCGTCTTCGGCGTAGAAAGTTGAGATAATGAGCGTGAAGACGCCGAACACAAACGCAATACCAACGAGAATATTTTGCTTTTTTTACCAACTTCTGCTTGACTCTGTACCTAGGTACAGAGTGTAGAGTAGGTGATGTCGATGAACGAGAACAACCCCATAACCATTGGCGTATTGGCAAAAGCCGCCAACGTCGGCGTAGAAACGATTCGCTTTTACGAGCGCAAAGGCATTATTGAGCAGCCACCTAAAATCGGTGGTTTTCGTCACTATCGCGATGAAGACATTCGGGTGGTCCGCTTGGTAAAAAAACTGCAGGCGGTGGGGTTTTCTTTAGACGAAATTAAAGATTTTCTCGTTTTCGACCATTGTTGCAGTCAATCGCGATCCGTGGTTAAGCACAAATCGTTAGCCAAAATTGAGGAAATAAAAACACAAATTTCCGAATTAGAGACAACGATAAAAGCCCTCGAGATGTTTTCTAACGCTTGTGGCTCGAGTAAAAGTGCTGAAATTGGTTGCCATTTACTGGATTGTTTTGAAAACCATTGGCAGTGCTGTAATGACGACAGCACCCCTAACCTAGCTGGAGAATAATGATGAGTGAAGCGTGTAAATGTTGTGAAGAGCAAGAATCAGCCCAATGCTGCTGTAACACAGAAAACTGTCAGTGTGCTGACGGTTGTGTGTGTGGGGATTGCTGTAAAGATGGCGATTGCTGCTAACTGTGATTGCGACTAAATATTAGGCGTTAAAGCGAATCACTGCCTCTCCTTCGTGACAGCAAAGTCAACGGTGATGGGCAGTGATATTTTCTACGTTATTGACGGTTATTTTCACGGATAATACGACGGCAACGCATCAATAAATCGTCATAATTGTCCATTTTTTCATAATCGACTTTTAACTTGCCGTGAAACATCAAGGTAACGGTCACATCACGATAACTGAGCCAACAAGTATAGCCATCAAAATCTTGCCAAGCGGACAGCTCACCAAGTTGATGCTTATCTCCTTTGTTTTCGCCCTTTGACACAATATGTTCAAACACTCTGAGAAAATCTTTTGTTGTCAGCTGAATATCCATACCTTTCTCCTGTGATTGCTCACTGGTCACTCTACCGAAAAAACCACGCTCAACGCAATGCTCAGTCTTGTTACGCAATGAATGCCCAGTCGATCTCCGTCAACAACAAAAAGTACGATCACTTGCTCGAAGAAAACCCCGATCTTTTTTGATAAATTTGTGACCTGTGCGTGCAACAAATAGGCGAAAGTCCCCGTGATCCTCATCAAATGCTCAAGCTCGACTATACTTCTAATGTGAATAGAATATAGGTGTAGCTATGACCGCCCAAAACAAACCCAAACCAAGTGAGCTAGCCAGTCACCTCATCGCCGAACGTCGATTTATAGAACTCCTCGACGCCTTGCCAAAAGTCTCGGTTCAAGGATACGACAAACACCGCCGCGTCATTCACTGGAATCGCTCAAGTGAAGAGATCTATGGTTATCGCCGCGAAGACGCGCTTGGCCAAAAACTTGAAGACTTAATTATCCCAGAAGGCATGCGCCCTACGGTCATCGCTTTACATCAACAATGGATAGACAAAGGCATTGCCATCCCCTCTGCAGAATTGATTTTACAGCGCAAAGATGGCTCTTATGTACCGGTGTTTTCCTCTCATATCATGCTCAAACAAGACACCGACGAGCCAGAAATGTTTTGCGTCGATGTCGACCTTAGTGAGCAATACCAAGCGCAGCAGGAGTTGCGCCAACGCGCAATCACCGACCAATTGACTGGCCTGCCCAATCGCCGTCATTTAGACGAGCGGCTCAAGCAACACATAGAAGAGCAAGGGGAAAACTGTCAATTGGCGCTTTTCTTCATCGACTTAGACGTCTTTAAAGAAGTCAATGACACGCTGGGTCATCATTGGGGCGATGATCTTCTTAAGGCCGTTGCCCAGCGCCTGAGCAACATCACCAGCGAGGGCGAATTATTGGCGCGTTTTGGTGGCGATGAGTTTGTGTTGTTGATGCCCTTTCAACACACCGTTGAGGTACAAGTGCGTCTTCAGCAAATCCAGGCGGCCTTCTCATCTCCTTTTCAGATCGGTCGTGAAAACCTGTTATCCAGTGCCAGTATCGGTATTAGCCACTACCCACAAGACAGCCACAGCGCTGAAGCCCTGTTAAAAAACGCCGATCTCGCCATGTATCACGCCAAGGAACAAGGACACGGACGCCACCAGGTTTTCACACCCAAAATGGCCGATGACATGCTCTTACAACACGCACTATCCAAAGCGTTGCACGCAGCGATCGACAACGATGAACTGACTCTTTATTACCAACCCATTTACGATTTAAGTAACCATCAGATCGTCGCCTGTGAAGCGCTGCTGCGTTGGTTCCCACAAGACGAACGACTGCCAAACTCCCCAGCGGTATTCGTACCGATTGCTGAGCGCTCTGATTTGATCCTACACCTTGGTGATTGGGTCTTAAAACAAGCCTGTCAGCAAGCTCAATCCTGGCAAGCGCAAGGTCATCACCTTCGCATAGACATCAATGTGTCCGGCAAACAAGTGATCCAAAGCGACTTTTTTGAACAATTTTCTCAGCTCAAACAAGAACATCAACTCACCGCTGAGCAGATTGGCATTGAGCTCACTGAGCATACGCTTATTCAGTCCAACCATCATTTACTCGAGCAACTCCAAGCCCTAAAAGACAGTGGCGTCGAGATTGCCATTGATGACTTTGGCACAGGCTATTCCTCATTAAACTACTTAAAAACCTTGCCAGTCACGCATCTAAAAATCGACCGCAGTTTTATTCAAAACATCCCCGAAAGCCATATCGAGACCGCTTTACTGGCGGCGGTGGTGAGTATCGGCCATCAGCTGAATCTAGACATTATCGTCGAGGGGATAGAAACCGAGCAACAGGCCGAGTATTGCAAGTCGATTGGCATTGATTTCGCCCAAGGCTTCTTGTTTTGTCGCCCTGCAAGCCCGGACGTGATCAGCGAGCAACTGGCGCAAAACAATCAAGACTAAAACAAATACCGCAGTGCCTCTCGCGATGAGTTCACCATTTTGATGCCCACCACCTCAATTTGTCACGTCTAGGGCTAAGCTTTTCTTGCTGTTGGCACTCAGCGAGCTTGGACATCAGTCGCGCAAGAAGTCGTGCTCATTTTGCTTATTCCGCTCATTCAGTTCATTCAGTTCATTCAGTTCATTCAGTTCATTCAGTTCATTCAAAAAGAAAGTCTACCCTTCACAGATGTTTCCTGTTACTCTTTTAACCAAATAGTCGGGGGGCCACGCAATAGGTGTTGGCTGAGATCGAGATTCGAGACCCGTTGAACCTGATTCAGTTAATACTGACGTAGGGAACTATGCACCTTTTGCCTCAGCACCACTGCCATTTGCGATCGTCCATCGCAAAACCGATCGGCGATGACGTACGGCATAAGTCAGTTCCTATACGTTTTGATATAGGAGCGATACATGACGCAGCCGTCACAACCCAGTTTTTCTTCACCCACCACACCCATTGTGTTGACCATTGCCGGGTCTGACAGCGGTGGCGGCGCCGGTATTCAAGCCGATATTAAAGCCATCTCTGCCACGGGTGGATTCGCTTGCTCTGTGATTACCGCCATCACCTCGCAAAACACCCAAGGCGTTAGTGCCGTCTTCCCCATTCCCATCGCGCATGTCGAAAGCCAACTCGATGCCGTGTTCAGCGATCTAAACATCGTCGCGGTTAAAATCGGTATGCTCGCCGACGCCAATATCATCAAGGCGGTAGCGAACAAACTCACCCAATACCAGCCGCGACACTTGGTGCTTGATCCTGTCATGGTTGCCACCAGCGGGGATGTATTACTCGACACGGACGCCATCGACACCTTAAAAGAGACACTCATCCCACTGGCGGATATTATCACCCCTAATTTACCAGAAGGCGCGGCATTAACAGGCCGTACAGTGCCTCAATGCGAAGCGCAAATGAACGCTATGATCGGCGATCTGCGCGCTATGGGAGCAAAGGCCATTTTGCTCAAAGGGGGCCACCTAGAAGAAGAGCAAAACAGCAATGATCTCCTGATTACTCCCCATTCGGCCACTCCAATTCGCGCCAAGCGTTTCCCGACCAACAATACCCATGGCACAGGGTGTACCCTTTCTGCCGCGATCGCCTCCTACCTCGGGCAAGGCAACTCACTCGACAAGGCCGTCGCTTTAGCCAAGCGGTATATCTCTCATGCGATTGCCCATGCCGATGAGTTACACGTCGGTCGTGGTCACGGCCCGGTTCATCACTTTTTTGCCGGGCACAACCATGTTAGATAATCAACACCGCGCCCGCGAAATAAACCGCCGCGAACAATCCACGAGTAAACAATCCACTAGTAAACAATGCTCGAATAAACAAAGCGCAGATAAACAAGGCGCGACTAAACCATACCAAAGTGAAGCATGTGTTCGTGACCAACGCGCTGAAGGCGCCTATGACAACAAGGAAAAACCGGTTGGCATTCAACTGACTGACGCAAGTTTGCAATACCACGACAGCGACACCGCCACCCTGGCGAGGTTAAACATCACCTTCCCCGCTGGGCAGTGGACTGTTTTACTCGGGCGAAGTGGTGGGGGGAAAACCACGCTCTTGCGCTATCTGGCCGGTTTATTACCGACGCAGGTCAGATGGCAAGGCACACTCACCACCAGCGATGGCGGAGAGATACATTCGCGTATCGCCTACATGGCGCAGCAAGATTTATTACTACCTTGGCT
Organism: Vibrio sp. HB236076; assembly: GCF_040957575.1. NCBI lineage: Bacteria > Pseudomonadati > Pseudomonadota > Gammaproteobacteria > Vibrionales > Vibrionaceae > Vibrio > Vibrio sp. HB236076. The sequence goes on along the minus strand of NZ_CP162602.1, from coordinate 688,631 downwards.
CAATGTGTTAGAAAACGTCTGCCTAAGCTCGCGCTTTTCACACACCAACGCCGCGGCCAAAGACAAAGCAAAAGCCCTTCATTTACTTGAAAAAGTGGGCCTAGCCGCGCATGCCAATGCCAAACCCGCACAACTGTCAGGCGGGATGCGCCAACGCGTAGCCCTCGCGCGGACCTTAATGCAAGACAAGCCAATTGTGTTAATGGACGAGCCCTTTTCGGCGCTCGATGCGGTCACTCGTCATAAATTGCAAACCCTATCCGCCACCATGCTACAAGATAAAACCGTGGTGTTGATCACTCACGAACCACAAGAGGCCCTGCGCCTCGCTCACCAATTGTATGTATTGCAAGGCAACCCCGCCCAGGCCAAACCGCTGCCCGTGCCTCGCGCCTTACCACCTCGCCTTTTCGATAGCGACAGCGCGGCCTTACAACAGCAGATTTTACAACAATTGGAGCAAGATGATGCGTGAGAACACTCAATACAAGCCGGTATCCGCTCACAACCGTCAAACAGATCGCGTTACTCACCCGGCTCTGTACCTAACCGTCAGCACCTTGGTTATATTGGCGCTTTGGCAAGTGATTGTGGTGGTGTGCAAGCTGCCCAGTTTCATTTTGCCAACTCCAGTTGAAGTTCTGACTCGACTGTATTTTCGCTTTGATGTGTTGCTCGCACACACCTGGGTCACCGCCCAGGAGATCTTACTTGGACTCACGCTTGGTTTAGTGATGGGTTTGGTGTTTGCCCTACAAATGTTGTTGTTTGAGCCACTAAAACGTTGGTTGTTACCGATGCTGATTGCCAGTCAAGCGATCCCGGTATTTGCCATTGCGCCAATTTTAATGTTGTGGCTCGGTTACGGCATGGCGTCCAAGGTCGTCATGGCGGCCATCATTATTTTTTTCCCGGTGACAACCTGTTGTTACGACGGCTTAAGCAATACCCCCACCGGCTATCTCGATTTGGCCATCACCATGGGAGCGTCAAAATGGCAACGATTGCGCCATATTCAATTTCCCGCGGCGCTGCCGGCATTGGCCTCTGGTATTCGCGTTGCCGTGGTGGTCGCGCCGATTGGGGCCGTGGTCGGCGAATGGGTCGGCTCGAGTGAAGGGTTGGGCTATCTGATGTTGCAAGCCAATGCGCGCATGATCATTGACGAGATGTTTGCTGCCCTGTTTCTGCTCGCCTTACTGTCGATCGGACTTTACTTCACCACTGATACCTTGCTGAAAAAAGCCATTCCCTGGGAAAACACATCAACTCATTAACTTATTAACTTATTAACTTATTAACTTATTAACTTATTAACTTATTAACTTATTAACTTATTAACTTATTAACTTATTAAACAAAACTGGATAAAAGGAAGATACCCCGTGCACAAAAACAAACGGATAAATATCGCCGCACTACTCACTTCACTCCTTTCAACCCACGTCATGGCGGCCGACCAGGAGCTGACCTTGATGTTAGATTGGTTCGTCAATCCCAATCACGGCCCGATCATTATTGCCAAAGAGCGCGGCTACTTTAAACAGCAAGGTTTGCACGTCAAGCTTCAAGAGCCGGCCGACCCGAGCACGCCGCCCAAATTGGTCGCCGCGGGGAAAGTGGATATGGCCATTTCCTATCAGCCTAGCCTGACCATGGACGTCGCCGCCGGTCTGCCACTGATCCGCACCGCTACGCTGATTGCAACGCCACTCAATACCTTGATGGTATTAGACAATAGTAAGATTGACCGCCTTGCCGATCTCAAAGGCAAAAAAATCGGCATTTCGATTGCGGGCAATGAAGAAGCCACCATCGGCACTATGCTAGCCCAGGAGCAGGTCAACTATTCTGATGTCGAAATCATCAACGTCGGCTGGGCGCTGTCGTCCTCTTTGGCTTCTGGTAAAGTCGATGCCATTTGGGGCGGACTGCGCAACTTCGAGACCAATCAACTGGCCTTAGAGGGCTATCAAGCACACGCTTTCTTTCCCGAAGAGCACGGGGTGCCCACTTATGACGAACTGGTGTTTGTCGCCAATGCCAACACTTACGATAAAAAAGCCATCCAAGCCTTCAACAAAGCGTTAGAACAAGCCACCACTTACATCGTTAATCACCCCAAGGCCGCTTGGCAAGAGTTTGTCGCTTACTCGCCCGATACCCTCAACAACGAACTCAATCAGCGCGCCTGGAATGACACCTTAACCCGTTTCGCCCTGCGCCCTTCAGCCGCGGATCTCAAACGCTACGACGATTATGCCGAGTTTATGTACGCTCAACACATCATTACCACGCTGCCAAAAGCAAAAGATTACGTGGCTCGCTTTGACGACGAGGCGAATTCATTATGACATACCAAGATTTGATCCAAGCTTGTCATCAAGACTGGCAAGCCTACACTCAACATGATTTTGTTGAGCAGTTAGCCAAGGGCACTCTCCCTCAGCCTTGTTTTCTCCATTACCTAAAACAAGACTTTTTATTTCTCAAACAATACGCACGTGCTTATGCCTTAGCCATTTATAAAGCGCGCACTTTATATGATATGCGCCGCGCGCTACCGAGTGTTCATGCTTTGTTGGACTCAGAAATCGCGCATCACGTGACGTATTGTCAGCAATGGGGATTAACGGAAGCAGACTTAGAGCGCGAAGCGGAAGATGTCGGCACTGTGGCTTACACACGCTACGTGCTGGACGCAGGGATGACGGGCGATTTAGTGGATTTGTATGCCGCATTAGCGCCGTGTTCTATTGGCTATGCCAGTATTGGCCAGCGGTTGATCACAGATCAAAACACAGTCCTCGAGGGTAACCCATACGCCAGTTGGATTCACCTTTATGGCGGTCAAGAATTTCAGTCTGCCGTTGCCAATGGCGCGGAGCACTTTAATGAGCTGTTGGCTGAGATCGATCTCAATAGTCTGCGCGGTCAAAACCTTATCCACGTCTTTAAAACTGCCACACGTATGGAAATCGCGTTTTGGCAGCAAGGGCTCAATGCGCAACCAGGCCACCATAAACAGCAAGGTTGATCGTAGCAAACGATGGAACGGAGAAACAAGATGCTAACAAAACAGATCACACAAGCACTTAGCGACGTGCGTGAACAAAAACCCTTGGTAGTAAACATCACCAATTACGTGGTGATGAACAATACTGCTAACGCTTTGCTCGCAATAGGCGCCTCGCCCATCATGGCGCATTCTAAGCAAGAAATGGCAGAAATGATGGCTTATGCCGGCGCGCTGGTGATCAACATTGGTACACTAGACAGTACCTGGACACCTCGTATGCTCTTTGCCGTTGAGCAAGCAAATGCCAAAGGTAAAATCGTGGTTCTCGACCCGGTGGGGTGCGGGGCGAGTCATTTAAGAACCGAAACCTCACGACAAATTGCCCAGCTCGCGAACAAACTGATCATTCGCGGTAATGGTTCGGAAATCATTGCTCTGGCGGGCGAGCAAGCGCAAAGTAAAGGCGTTGATGCTTTAGACCGCAGTGATAGCGCCCTTGCCGCGGCTCGATGTTTGGTTGCACAGTATGGCGCGAACGTTGTGGTGTCTGGTGAAACCGATTATATCGTGACAAACGATCGCATCGTCGCTCTTCACAATGGGGATGCAATGATGCCATACGTAACGGGTATGGGTTGTACCCTTACGGCGCTCACGGCGGCCTTCGCGGCCGTGGGGGATGACACCGGTTTGAGCGCGGCGGCGATACTGGGCGTCGCCGGTGAAATCGCCGCTGAACAAAGTCGCGGGCCAGGCAGTTTACAAGTGACATTGCTTGACGAGTTATACCAACTTGATGAGGACACATTAACCAAGCGACTGGCACTGAAGGTCACCGAATATTGAGCTCTGAGTACTGAAAACACAACAGACAATACAAACGCCTGCTGCGCCCTTATGCGCGGTAGGCTAAGAGAAAAACAATGAACCCATATCGACTCTATTTCGTCACCGATGATAAACAAGATTTAGCCACTCTAAAACGCGTGGTTCGCAGTGCGGTTGAAGGGGGCGTCACTATGGTGCAAGTTCGTGAAAAACATGGTGATGTACGCACTTTCATCGAACGCGCACAAGCGGTAAAGGACATTCTACAAGGGACGAATGTTCCCTTAATCATTAACGATCGCATTGACGTTGCCCTTGCCGTCGACGCCGATGGTGTGCACCTTGGGCAATCGGACATGCCTGTGGCTATCGCCCGTAAACTGATTGGCCCAGATAAGATCCTCGGGTTATCGATAGAAAATGAACAGCAGCTCAAAGCCGCCCATTCGCTGCCGATTGATTATCTTGGCTTAAGTGCCATCTATCCGACACCAACCAAAACCGATACTCAGAAATACTGGGGCATTGATGGTTTGAAAATGGCGCTCAGTCAAACCACACTACCCATCGTTGCGATTGGCGGTATAAACGAAAACAATGTCGCGGCCCTTAGCAAAACCGGCGTACACGGTTTGGCATTGGTCTCAACCATCTGTTATGCCGATGATCCCAAAACCAGGTGCCAATACCTTCTTAGCTTAATGGCGTAATTTGAGAGAGACATTGTCCCTTCAGTGCCTCATAAAAGGCCGCCTCATGAGATTGCCTTAATAAGAGGTCATCTCATGAAGCGGCGTAGTGATGAACGATAACGCCAAGATGGATCAAAACCCTGTGCAGCAGGTGGCAACACAAAAGTGCTGCCCCTCTATTCCCCAGCCAGACAAGTGAGGAGATTCGCTGACTCAATCAAGCGTATTATTGCTTGATCCCTTCAAACACAATATCCAAATCGACATAAGTGGTGGCCCCGACGGGCTTAATGCCGTAGTCATCGAGTTGAAGTCGCGTCTTAGCTTCAAAGCCTGCTCGCTCCCCGCCCCACGGGTCTTTACCCGCGCCAACTAAATTCGCTTCTAAAGTTTCTGAACGTGTCACGCCATGCAAGGTCATGTCACCGGTGATCAACAATTTACCATCGCCTTTGTCTTCGACACTTTTACTGACAAAGGTCGCCGTTGAGTATTTGGACGCATCAATAAATTTACTGCCGCGCAAGTGCTTATCGCGCTCTGAGTGATTGGAATCGAGACTGGTGGTATCCACCGTTACAGACACACTGGAACTTTCAATCGCTTCAGGATCATAGCTAAAGGTGCCAGAAAACTGATTGAAACGTCCGATGATGTAACTGTAGCCCAAGTGACTGACTTTAAAATTCACGGACGCATGCGCTCCACTAGTATCAATCACATAGTCAGCGGAAAAAGCCGACAATGGCATCAAACAAAGCGCAGATAATGCCACGCGTTTTAACAATGTTTTCATTTAGAGACTCCTGTCATCTTTTTCAAGGTATCATCGTGATCGTAAAAGTGATGTTTTAAAGCGGCTAAAGCGTGAAAGCCCGCCAGCACAATCAAACACCAAGCCGCGTAATAATGGACATTACCTGCGATATCAGCCTGATGCTCAAACCACTGCCCCGTCGAAGGTACTTCAAACCAATTAAACACGGCAATGGGTCTTCCGTCGGCGGTTGAAATCAAATACCCCGACACAAACATGGTTAACAACAAAAGGTATAAAATCCCATGCGCGCTATGAGCAAGACGCCGCTCAAGCGCCGTGCCTTGTATTGTCGGTGAGCGCATCGCCACTTTGGCCCCCATGCGCACCAAGGTCAGCAGGGCGAGTAAAATACCAATTGAGCGATGCCAATTCGGTGCGGTTTGATACCAAGCGCTATAATAGGTTAAATCCACCATCCACAGGCCAACGGCAAACATCGCAATCACCACTAAGGCCGATACCCAGTGAACGATGCGAATAAGCTTTGGGTAGGTCGATACCGTTTCATCCATGACGTTTCCTTTTTATTCATCCCTATGCTTAATCATAGTGATGAATGATAAGAGTTTCAAAGATTTGATTAATGATTCTTTGAAAGGTTTGATTGAGGATAGCGACAAAGGTTCATTCCCGTTTTCAATAAATTATCAAATCTGAAATACAAAGACCGTTTGCTATCCACAAGGTTTAGGTAATGACAGAGATTACGATGAACAGCGATATAACGATCTTTGCTTAACCGCCGTCAGTAGAGAAATTGTTAGGCACTTCAAGAAGCGCGACGCTAAGGCTAGTCAGTCGCCCCTGGCCAGTGGTAAGCTGTTTTGATTGCTAAGTCACGGAACTACTGGCCTTGTTACTCGATTTTGTTACTCAAAGCGTACGAGATTTTCAGCGTGATTGCCTGGTGATCTGTCAAAACCATTATCCTGCGGTACACAATAAGGGCATCAACCAACATCACTTGGCGAAAGCCTTTAGCCGCAGAATGAAGCACACACTGGACAACTTTCAACTGCCTTGCCAGATAGCGCCGCTAGAGACGAGCCACAACAGTGATACACCGCACCAATATCGAGTGACGTGCTCGCTTGGCACCGTGTGGATCATTGCGCATCACATGGTCAGTGGCGGCGGCCACTATCGAGAGAAGCTCATTGGTGAAATCCACCAGTGGCAGGCCCAATATCAATACGCCATCCAGCCCAATGATTTGCTGTTTTTGATAAGCGATCACTGGATCAATCGCGGCCGGACCAGCCGTGAAATGATCCATTGGTGGTTAAACCGCTTACCAGACAACCTGAGTGACTACCAGCAGCAAGGCGTACACTTGATTGAGTCATCCACGGGCTTCGATTGGCAACTCAACACGCGCTTTGGCATTTCCCCTTGTTACGTCAAAATTGGCCACCCGCTGCAATCGAAACAAAAACAACAGCCCGTGTATAAATACTTACAGATGTATAAAGTCCTACAATGGGCTCAATAACTCATGGTCGATGACGCGCTGTTGACCGTGTCGTTATCGTTTCTTGGCTTGCTTTAACAAACGGGCTTTTAAGCGCCGTTTTTCCTCTGCGCGAGTCAGCGGCTTCACGCGCGGCTGATGGCGGCGCGATTCGCTGTCATCCACCGGCTCAGGCTTGACTTGACCCGGCTCAAAACCGCTCACCCACTCCACCGGCAACTTGCTATCGAGTAAGGTTTCGATTTCAAATAAGCGCACCTCCTCATCTTGGGCGACCAATGACAAGGCAATACCACTTTCCCCCGCGCGCCCCGTTCGGCCAATGCGATGAATATAATCTTCCGGTTTAAAAGGCAATTCAAAGTTAATCACCGCGTCGAGTTTAGGAATATCAATCCCCCTTGCGGCGACATCGGTGGCGATCAGAGCACGCACTTTGCCTTGTTTAAAATCGTCTAACGCTTTAATACGTGCCCCTTGGCTTTTATCGCCATTGATGAAGGTCGCTTTAATGCCATCGAGTTTCAGCGATTTCACTAGCGCCTCACACGCTTGTTTGGTTTTGGTAAACACCAATACTTGCTGCCAGCGCGAGCGGCCAATCAAATACGCGAGCAACGCCGGTTTGTTGGTCTTGTCGACTTGAATGACTTTTTGCGTCACGGTTTGCGCTGAGGTATTGGCCGGGGTCACTTCAATCCGCACGCCATTTTTGACCCACTGTTCGGTCACACGGGTGAGTTTTTCATCAAAGGTGGCGGAAAACAAACACGTCTGATCGCGGTTTGGCATCTTATTAATGATGCGCTGAATGTCAGGTAAAAAGCCTAAGTCCAATAAGCGATCCCCTTCATCGAGTATCAACGCACAAGTGTGAGAAAGGCTGACATTGCCCTGATGCAAGTGATCCAGCAAACGCCCAGGTGTGGCCACCAAGATATCTAACTGATTGAGTTGATGCTTGGTTTGCATGTGATAACTGGTGCCACCATAAATCACGCCTAAGCGCAGATCTTGGTCACCAATGTAGGATTGGATATCATCGTGAACCTGCTGCGCAAGCTCTCGGGTAGGGACGACAACCAAAGCAAACGGCCCGGGCTGCGGCTCGTCAAGGCGCATACTCAAACGATGAAGGAGTGGCAGCGCATAGGCAGCCGTTTTCCCCGTTCCTGTCTGCGCCACCGCAACCATGTTGTTTAACGCCAATGCCACTGGAATTGCATTGGCTTGTATTTCAGTCGGTTGATGAAAACCAATGGTGGACAATTGCTGACATAATTGCGGGGTTAAGCCCAAATCGAGAAATGAATGTGACATAGGTGCGCTCCAGTTAGTAGGCCGCGGATCATATCACTGCTTGATTGATTGAGTAAAATATTGTGACGAAGCGGCAAGCACTTGGGGATAAAAGTCGTTAAACACGTGCTCAAGGTGTTGTTGATGGGCGCTGAGAATCTCACTGGTCTCGGCCAAAGGGGCTAAGCGAGGACGGCGGCGCACAATAGACAACAAGGCCCGATCAACGCTGTCTGGATCGCGATACTGCAACAGCCATTGCTGAGACCACATCTTGTGGTGAACTTGAGAAAAAGAACTCGGAACATCCGCATACCAACTGTGTTCAATCTCTTGCTTGGCCTGCTGTGAAAACGCCTCTAAACTGTAGGGGTAACGTTGAGACCAAGACTGAGCCAAACAATGATCCCAATACACATCAAGGGCAATGGGCGCATAACGGCGTAACGATGAGGGAAATAAGGTTTTAAGCGCAAGAACTTGCGAGTGTTGATCGGTATATCGGTCAACAAAACGATGCAATAAGACGCCTTGTTTAACCACTGTTGGCAAGCGCAGTGAATCAGGGTGACCTTTAACAAAGTCACCCAACAAATTACCAAGCTTGTCGCTTTGACAGTAGTGAGCGATGTCAAGGTGAGCCAAATAATTCATGGTTTGTTATTTTGCTCACCAAGTTACTGTTGCCATGCAGATGATAACGTTTGTCGGCTACTCAGCCAGACTGCCGGCAACGCCTGTCTGTTGTCATGCCATTGGGTGGACAGCGCGATGTTACTCAGCCTCGCCTTCCATGTCTTGGTGAAAGTCACCAAGAAACGACATGCCAATTTCCAACGCATCGAGCATCTCTAGCTCATCATTAAATTGATCTTCTTGAATCATCATTGTTCTCCTTGAACAGCGATATACCCTTCTGACCCAATAGCGAGCCACCCTAGCGGATTAAAAACACTTGATAACCAAGTCGGGACATCAACGGTAAAATAACCACTCCGCTGCCTCTCTTGTCTTATTTTCAAGTTATTTTCCTGCGCTACATCGAGTGCATACGCTCATCAGATTGGTATGATCCATATAGGGAAATAATGTCTTATCGACAACCTATATAGTTACTACGATGGCGCTAACAATACAAGCGCTAGATGACAATTTTGCGACAATTTGAACGTATTCTTACTTTTGTGCTAAGGGGCGCTTTAGGGTTACCCTCGCGCTAGTCACCTAACCTTGCGACGCATGACTTTTTCGCCCCCTCAACACGCCGCCACCGAATGTCACCTCAACAAGTTGACCGCCCCCTCAGCGTAACGGCGACGTAAGTCTTCCCTGGTGTTAATGAATATTGTGTGGCAATTCGACATACAGTTGCTCGGCGCTCTCGCCGTGCTCAACCAGATGGTGGTACAACGCGTAGGCAATGTCCAACCCGGTCAAACCGCCTTTTGCCGATACGGTGTCTGAAATCAGCCAGGCGTCTTGTTCTTGTGTGACAATGGCCGCGCAGATGGCCTCTTGCTGACGAAAGCCCACGTACAATGACACTTCGCCATCCAAAATAATTTGCGATAAAAACTCAAGGACCATGGCTTGATCGCGCTCTTGCGGCCAATGCTGAGATTGCAACAGCGAGAAAATAATCGTCAAACGGTGAAAATCGACCAAATAAAACTCTTCGACCAAAGGCGAAGCTGGCATCAAGTTATCTAAGCTCAATTGAACCGTTTCTTGCGTCTTGGTGTAATTAAAATACAAATCGCGACCAATTAAACTTTCCTTGGTGGGGTAATCAACCTCAACTTGGCTGAGAAGCCATTGGTTTTTGCGTTGGATCAGTTTTTTGTCCGCACTTTGCTTTGCCATATCATCCTCAATTAGGCTGTTCCCACTTAACGGGTTTTACGCCCCATCATCAATCATTTATCCAGCAAGAGCAACCTTTGTCAGCATCGACTGCTAGTTACGCTGCCAAGTCACTGTGCTATTATCTTCACTATCGATGACAAACAATGAAGTGACGATGAAAACAGTAACGATGAAAAAACTGGGATTCTCCGTGTTACTCGCGGCCGCGTTAACCGCGTGCAGTGATGATGAAGTGGGCGATGTTTCTTTGGGGTTATTTACCACCAAAGACATTAAAATCAACTCACTGGTCGATCCCTTGATCCCCGGTGTCACCTGCCACATCGCCAGTATTGAAGCGGATTTAAGCCTGGCCGACCCGAGTGATAGCGCCATCGCTTGTCGTCAAACCGGCGCCATTACCAAGGATATGATTGCCAAAATCGACAAATCCAGCTCAGGGGAAGTGGTGTTTAAAAAATCGAAAAGCATTTTCTTTAAGTCAATGAAAATTCGCCGTATTTTTGATAAAGAGCATCAAACTCTAATGTATGTGTCCTACTCGACCAAAGAGACCTCTGGCAGCTTCAAACACAGTTTGTCGACGGTGCCGCTATGGGGCACACCCGCATACGTTGAGCCAAGTACCCCCAACAAATCTTAAGGGTCGCGTCGGTAAGATGCTCTGGCTGAGCAACGACTGGCTCGCTTAGCGCAAAAAATAAGCCACCGACTCTGGTGGCTTATTGATGTGGACCTTGTAACGCGCAACCGCGACGCTGACAACCTGCGATACTATGACAAGGTCACTTGTTTGTGACAACGTGACGATTTAAGCGCCGCATCGGCAATTTCTAATGCTCTGAGGCCATCGTGGGCTCCGCACAAGGCCGGCTTGCCTTCGAGCACTTCAACAAAATGTTGCCATTCTTGCTGGTAGGCCTCTTGATAACGCTCTAAAAAGAAAGCTTTGGGCACCGCACTGTGTTGCCCCTTCGCTTGACTCAAGGTCAGTAAATTTTCCGTCATGTTCGCCACTTGCAGCATGCCTTTTTCGCCGTGAACTTCAATGCGCTGATCATAGCCATAGCCGGACTGACGACTGTTGTGAATGGTGGCCGTTGCGCCCGATGGAAAAGAGAGCACGGCAACACTGGTATCGATGTCCCCAGCGTCGCCAATCCGCTCATCGACCATGCAGGTACCATGCGCAAAAATCTCGCACGGTGATTCCCCTAACAGATAACAGGCCATATCAAAATCGTGGATCGCCATGTCTCGATATAGGCCGCCAGACGATTGAATGTATTGCTGCGGTGGCGCAGCCGGATCCCGTGAGGTAATCACCACCGAGGCCGCTTTGCCGATGGCGCCGCCCGCCATTTTCTCTTTTAACAAGCGAAATTGCGGATCAAAACGGCGGTTAAAACCGAGTAAAAATGGCACCTGAGTGCGTTCAACCGTCGCCAAACAATCGCGTACTCGGGCAATATCGAGGTCAATCGGCTTTTCACAAAAAATGGCTTTTTGATGCTTAGCCGCCAGTTCAATGTAATCGGCGTGAGTATCCGTCGCCGAGCAGATCACAATCGCATCAACTGCGGGGTCGTTTAACGCTTCGTCGACCGTCTGCCTTTTTACCTCTGGATACTGAGCCATAAACGCGTTGGCAAAAGTATCAAAGGGCTCAACAAGTGAATACAAACGCGATTGTGGGTGGGCATCGATATTCACCGCGTGCACTTGGCCAATGCGACCTGCGCCAAATAAAGCAATATTAAACATAAAGCCCCCGTTTACGCTGTTGTGCTGAGTGAAACGTCCTCAATGGACTTGGGTTGTGGAAAAAGGCGTTGCATGCCGGCCAACATCGCCGTGGCAATGTCGACGTAGTCCCCTTCCCACATCTGCCCATTGAGGTACTCACCAGAATAAAAGCCGTCGTAACCGGTTTGCTGTATCGCATCCACCCACTCTTGCAGTGGGATCTGCCCTTCGCCAATCAAACAGCCCCGTAATTCACGCTCGTCTGGCCAGGCTTGGCCAACGTCAGGGCGCAGACCATCTGAAATATGCACATTGTAAATTAGGCTTGGGTCAATCGCGGCAATCTGCTCGAGCGTCGCCCCTCGGCAAGCCCATAAATGCCAAGTGTCGAGTACGAAACCAAAGTTGTCTCGGCCTACCGCATCGTGAAGGCGATAGTAATCTTCGAGCTTGGCGATCGGAGTCCACGCTGCCCCTTCGTATTGAAAGCGAATGTCGTATTCTTTGCCAATATCGGCAATTTGGCGAATGTTTTGCGCCGTCAGATCGATATTTTGCTGGCTGGTTAAGCCATTGAGCCCCTCAAACGCATTGAGTTGGATGGTTGGCGCGCCAATCGCTTGAGCGAACTGGCACAGGGTTTCGGTTTCTTGAAACAATTTGGCCTGTAGCGCTTTGTCGGTCACTTCTACTTGGCCAATGATGTCAATCGCCGTCGGCAGCACGCCAAAGTGGTCGAGTCTTTGTTTAAACTGCTGAGCGCTTAACCCAGCTTGAATATACCGCCACAACTTTTCAGTGTGAATTTCAAGGCCTTGATAACCTGTTTCTTTGGCTAGGCGAATGTCAGATTGAATATTTGAATACAGCGAACACATACCATGTAGAGCAAAACGCATGGCACTCTCCTTATTTTCAGATCCCTTCTGTCTTTTTAGACATTGGATAGACGTTATTGGCGCCGCAACCTTGGAGGTTGGGCAGTCGTTGTTATGGTTATTGTTACGTTTTGGGTGCTATTTGACTTGATGGCAGGTCAAACTGATCGCAATGGCCTGAGCTAAGTACATCGAGGCACTCAAGGAGCGAAAGCCCATCAGCTCTCCCTCTTCGACTTCAAAACACACCGTCATTTTACTGCCGTGCGAGGTGACCTGATTATCGGTAATGCACACGATTGGCACTTGCTTGTCGACCGCCCCGTCGATCAAAGAGGACGTTTCTTGGGCATACGGATTAAACGTGATGGCAAAAAGCACATCCTTGCTGGTCATTTGCTGCGAACGCGGGCCTAACATGCCACCGTGATCATCGAGTAACACCACGTTTTTGTCCGACTTCATCAAGGCATAATACAAGTAAAACGCCACCGGGTAAGCACGGCGAGTACCTTGTATGTAAATGGTTTGCGCTTGATCTAACACCTGCACCGCTCGGTCGAGTTTGGCGGGCGACACCGAATGCTGTAAATGCTCCATCGCTTCAAGGTTGGCCGTGCCAAAATCTTGAAAGATCGCTTGGGGTGAATCGTGGGCGATCTCCTCCATCTCCCGTGCTTTTAACACTCTTTGCTTATAATCACGGGGGCGATTGAGGTATTGCTCTTTAAACAGGGCCTGCATCGACGAAAAGCCATCAAAGCCCATTGCATTGGCAAAGCGGCTTAACGTCGAAAGAGGCACATTGGCTTGATGGGCAATGGTGGCCATTGTTTCTACCGCAACAAGCATGGGGTGCTCACTGACAAAATTAGCCACTTGCTGTAGACGAACGCTGAGTTCGTTATAGCGCTTGGCAATGATCTCTTTTAAGCTGTCGAGATCTTGTGGCATGGCAATATTTTGATCTGTCATGGTTACCCCTTTTGGTTAACGTGTCTTGTTGCAGGTCGTAGCACTCAGGCTTAAAACAACAATTCAAAGTTGCGCTTAGCCTCTTGTTGCACGTGAGGCATGGCTTTTTGCATAAAGTAAATGCGGTCAAACTTAGCGACTTCTTCATTCATGTATTGACGCAAATTGTGGCCAAGGGCTTGTCGTAAACAAGTGCCAATATTAAATTTCGCCACGCGACTTTGTTTGAGTTTGACAATGTCTTCGTCGCGAATACCACTGGTCCCATGGATCACTAATGGTACCTCGACCAGGCCAGCAATGCGATCTAAGCGGCCAAAATCTATCGTGCTGGTCGGCTCGGTCAAACGGTGAATGTTGCCAATCGAAATCGCCACACAATCGACCCCGGTTTCATTGACAAAACGCTGGGCATCTTCAGGCTCGGTGTAAATGGTTTTGATGTGATCGCGCCCTTCATCATAAGGTACCGACCCCACTTCTCCCTCAACCGATGCACCGAGGGCGTGAGCCACTTCAACGACTTTTTTCGTGCGAGTAATGTTTTCTTCCAATGGCAATTGAGATCCATCGAACATCACCGAACTAAAGCCGGCTTTTAACGCGCGAAATACGATGTCTTCTTGATACGTGTGATCAAGGTGCAAGCACACGGGGACACTGGCCTGATGAGCCAAGTTTAAAAACATCGCCGCCGCGGTTTCAACGCCATAAAAGTCCGCCACGTCTTTATTGCAGGCGATGATCACCGGATGGCCGGTCTCTTCTGCCGCTTGCACCACGGCTTTTGCGTCTTCATAGCCAAACACGTTAAAACAAGGCACAGAATAATTGCTACTGGCCGCCTCTGGTAATAATTCTTTTAACGATACCAACATAGTGTTTCCTTACTTGAATTTGGCAATCATATCTTTGATACCGGGAATGGTTTCAACTTGATATTCGTGATTAGGGTCAAAGTGTTGCATCAGTGATTTATCGGTCGCACCGACAATGATGGTGAAGTAGTACATCTCATAGCCCGGTGCCGCAACGCTTGGGTGGTAGCCTTTATCGATGGCAATCACAGAGCCCGTGCGGACGTGATACACTGGGCCATAGTCGTCTTCGTGTTCGTAAAGAAATTGCGCGCCAAAGCCAAAGTCTGGATTGAAGCGAAATTGATACACTTCGTCGTACTTGGTTTCGCGACTGCCATCGGGCTTAACGCGATCGACGTCGTGTTTATGCGGCGGAAAGCCTGACCAGCCACCTGCGCCGACGGTAAAGAGCTCACTGACCAACAAGCGCCCTCTTTGCTCAGAGTTTGACTGGCCGAGAACGTGTTTAATTTTGCGATGGGTTTTGGTGTCATCGGAGCCATATTGAACAATGTCGACCTCGTCTTGGCGCACGCAAAATGGCGTGAGTGACGCCTCAAATTTGCCACCGGCAATCATGATGTCGGCTTGCTCACTAACGCAGGTGATTTGAGCGCGATACCCCACCGGCACATAAACCGATTCGGGGTTGCCTTCCCAGACGGATTTACGCTGGCCAATGTTATCGTAAGTGACAACGTCACTGCCATTACTCACCTGGATGGAACAGGTCCCACCCGCTAACACGATCACGCTCTCATACCCTTCGACAAGATGGTCAAATTGCTCGCTTTGTTTGAGATACACTTGATTGAAATAACACAGCGGCGTCACGTCATCGTTAATATCAATAATTGGCTGGTTTTGGTTATCAAAAGGGGGAATATGCTTACCCATGGTATTGTCCTTCTCGTTTGACGGTATCCATTGACTCGAGCGTTGTGCTTCACTTGCTAAGCCAATGGCGACCGTTGTGTCTTCATAATAAGAGTGATTATTAGCCGCGGTGCTTTTCAGTGTGGTTGGCAATAAACTCAAACAGCGCGTCTTTGCTCGGCATGGCCTCAGTGCAACTGTCGCCACTGACATTGATGGCCGCGGCCGCAGAGCCATTGCGAACGCCTTCTTCTAAGCTGCCACCGTGTGTCAACGTCCAAATCAGACCGGCAGCGAACGCATCACCCGAGCCAAACGGCTTATTGGCTGTGACTTTGAAAATGCCCTGGGCAAACTTTTCTTGATCCCGCGAGTAGACTTTTGAGCCCAGCTCACCAGCTTTGATCACCACCACCTGAGTGTGCTTTCTCAGAAAGCGAGCGGCGGTCTGGTCATCATCACCGTTGCCTGGCGCTTCAATGGTTTCCATCATGTCAAACTCTTCGCGGTTGCCAATCACGATATCGGCCAACCCCGCGGCAACATCGTAGTACAGGGCCGCATCGACATCGCTGCGCCAAGAGTAAGGACGGTAATCGACATCCAAGACCACTTTGGTGTTCACTTTGCGCGCACACTCCATCGCCAGCAAGGTTGCCTCACGGCTCGGGCTTTGTGCTAACGCGGTGCCTGTCACCACCAAGACTTTCGCTGTTGCTAGGTAGTTTTGATCAATGTCTTCTGGCGCCAGTGTCAAATCTGAGGCGTTGTTGCGATAAATCAGGACCGTACAGTCTTTGGGCTTCATTTCGGTAAAGGCCACGGAGGTACGCGAGCCACTGGCATCGCTTTTCATGCCGGTTAGATCAATGTTTTGCTGACTCATATAGCGTTTTACGTAGTCGCCAAAGGCATCTTGTGCCACGCAGCTAATAAAGCCAACGCGCCCGCCTAATTTACTGATGCCAACCGCTATATTGGCCGCCGAGCCGCCGACAAACATATTAAATCCCGAGATATCGGCCATGTCGGTATTGGCTTCACGCGCGTACAAATCGACGCCAGCTCGGCCAAGGACAATGGCGTCCAATGGGCGTTGTTCTTCAAATGTAAAACTTGTCATTGTTCACCTCAACGTTATTGCATGTCGACCCAGATGGCACCGGCATCGGCCGATTCGACACATTTTTCACACAAGCGCACCCCATTGATCCCCGCATCGATATCGGGAAACCACGCGTTTGATAGTGCTTGTTGGTCATCTCGATTCGCCGCATCAAACGCAAATGCGTAACGGCGATATAAGTTGGCCCATGAGTCGAAGTAGCCTTCACTGTGACCACCGCCGACGCGATTGGTATTGACGCCCTCGTTCTCTTTGTGCAGGTAATCCATCCCTCGCTCTAAGATCTGCACCGGTTTGCCTTGTTGCTCAAAACGCAGTTGGTTTGGGTATTCATCCCACCATTCCAGTGAGGCCTTTGCGCCGACAATGCGGATCTTCTGTTGATGCATCGAGCCTGCATTGACCGATGACGCCCACAAGGTACCGACAGCACCATTGTCAAATTGCATCATCACATGGGCGTTGTCTTCGAGTGGCGCTCTTGAAGCAATGAAGCTTTGGCGCATACAGGCTAGGCGCTCTAACTTGAGCCCAGTGATAAATTCAGCCAAAAAGAAGGCGTGTGTGCCGACGTCAGCCAAGACAAACGTAGGGCCCGAGGTTTCAGGTTGAACTCGCCATTTTAGGCCTGGGTCGTTTTTTTCGTACTCTTCGTTATTAAAGCCATGAGCAAACTGAGTGTTGACGATGCGAATGTCGCCAAGCTCACCGCGAGCTACCATTTCTTTGGCCTGGTGCACCATAGGAAATCCGCTGTAACCGTACATCACCGCGAGCAAACACTGGTTGCGCTGTGCAATGGCTTTGAGCTCGAGTGCTTGCTCAGTCGAAAACGTAATGGGTTTTTCGCACACCACGTGTAACTTGGCCTCAAGCGCGGCTTTGCAAATCTCATAGTGAGTAAAGTTTGGCGTGGCAACCGACACCACTTGAATGCCGTCTTCTCTTTGCGATTCTTGCTCAAATAGGGTTTGGTAATCGGCGTAACAACGCTCTGGGTCTAGCCCTAGATTGACGCCAAATTCACGGCCGCGCTCAGCATTGATATCAAATGCCCCGGCCACCAATTGAAATAAGCCATCTCGTGTGGCGGCGTTGCGATGTGAGTAGCCGATTTGACTGCCGCGGCCACCGCCCACCATCGCCCAGCGCAGCGGTGCGTCCAATTTGATTTCTTCATTAAACATGTCTGTCTCCTTATCGACGCTTTGAAGCCCGATATTCACTCGCCGGTTAAACGCCGCGGCGCTGATTCACTCGGCCTTCTTGCCAGTCGGCCACTTTTTTCTCTGTCTCTGGGTTATCGGTCACTTCAGGTAGGCCAACTTCCCACCAACAATCGCATTTCGACCACGCCGCAGGCGAAACCGGATCGATATCGACCACGATGACATAAGTGCGGTCGGCGGCTTTGGCTCTGGCAAAAGCGGCATCAAATTCTTCCACCGAGGTTAATTTTTCACTGATCGCCCCTTGGGCACGAGCGTGCATCGCAAAGTCGACTCGCGCGGTTTCCCCATCTGGGCGGCGACAATCGTCGAGTAGGTTGTTAAACGACGCATTACCCGTGTTGTTTTGCAATTTGTTGATCACCGCAAAACCGCCGTTATCACACACGACCACAATCATTTTATGACCGGTTAACACCGATGAATAAATGTCTGAGTTTTGAATCAAATAAGAGCCATCACCGACTAACACCACCACATCGTTATCTGGGTTGGCAATTTTAGCCCCCCAACCGCCGGCGATTTCATACCCCATGCAAGAGAAGCCAAATTCGATATCAAACTTGCCAATTTGGTAGTTTTGCCAGTTCATGGACAGCTCTGCCGGCAAGCCACCCGCGGCGGTCAATACCGTATCCCCTGGCTCCATGGCACGATTGACTTTGCCGATGACTTGCGCATACGACCCCAGCCCTGGCAGCAACTCGCCCTCTTTGGGGTGAGTGCGTTGATGCACCTGTGCTTTCCATTGCTCGGCTTGGGTTTTCGCTTCTTTGGCCCAAGCTTGGTCTGCTTGAAAGTCACCTAATTGCTCTGACAAGCCGATCAAACCGCGCTGCGCATCGGCACGAATGGTCAATGCGCCGTGTTTAATCGCATCAAAGCGCGCCACATTGAGTGTGATAAGGCGCATCTTCTCGTTGCGAAATACCGTCCATGAGCCGGTGGTAAAGTCTTGTAGACGGGTACCGATCGCCAAGACAACATCGGCTTTGGCCGCCATGTGGTTGGCCGAATCTGAGCCCGTGACCCCAATCGGCCCGGCATTGAGCGGGTTGTCTTGCAACAAGCAGGCGCGGCCGGCAATGGTTTCGACCACTGGGATATTGTGTTGGCTGGCAAATTCAGCCAGGGTTTGAGTGGCCAAGGAGTAATGCACGCCGCCGCCGGCAATAATCAAAGGATTCTTGGCCTGTTTTAAGACTTCGGCCGCTTGTTCAAGCTCGACTCGCTCGGCTTCTGGGCGGCGAATTCGGTGAATTTTTTCGGCAAAGAAAGCCACTGGGAAATCATAAGCAACCCCTTGAATGTCTTGTGGCAGACCGATAAACGCCGGGCCGCAGGTTTCGGGATCTAACATGGTGTCAATCGCTTGAGGCAGCGAGTGCATTAATTGGGTCGGCGAAATAATGCGGTCCCAGTAACGGGTTAACGGCTTAAAGGTATCGCTACAGGTCACAGACGGATCATTAAAGTTTTCTGGCTGTTGCAAGACCGGATCCGGCAAACGGCTGACGTAGGCGTCACCGGAGATGAGCAGCACGGGTAAACGGTTGGTATGTGCGATACCGGCTGCGGTCACCATATTGGTTGAGCCTGGGCCAATTGAGCTGGTGGCAATACCAATACGCTGTCTGCGATTGGCTTTGGCGTAGGCAATGGCTGCCGTCGCCATCGATTGTTCGTTTTGACCGCGCCAGGTCGGTATTTGGTCTTCAATATTTTTTAACTGCTGGCCAAAGCAAGTTACATTACCATGGCCAAAGATGGCGAAAGCAGCACCAAACAATTGCTCTACCTGACCATCGATAAGAATTTTTTGTGCCGCTAGGTATTTTGCTAGCGCCTCTGCTACTGTTAATCGCAACGTTTCCATTGAGTCACTCCAACTTTGTGTTGACTGAGTTCGTGCCAGTTCTGTTCAGTGAGATGCGACAGAGTGAATGAGAGTCACCCTGTCTCATCTGGGTGTTTAAAGTCCGTATTTTTGCGCGTAACCGGTGATGTTTTGGTAGCCGGTCTTAGCGTAAGTCAATGGATGCGCTTTAGCCGGGTCTTGTTCGGCTTCCACCAGTAGCCAACCGGAATAATCGCGCGCTTTTAAAGCAGCAAACACGTCGTCGTAATCCACATCGCCGGTACCCGGTACGGTAAAGACACCATCGAGTACCGCATCTAAAAACGATTTATCCGCGTTACGGGCTTTTTCCATCACCGCGAGGCGCAGATCTTTAAAATGCATATGCCCAATGCGATGTCCCCAACGTTCAATCATCTTGACGGGGTTACCACCACCATAGGTAATGTGGCCAGTATCTAGGGTTAAAAAGACCGACTCACCGGTGCACTCCATCAACATATTGATGTCGTCTTCGCTTTCACAAATGGTGCCGACATGGTGATGAAAAGAGAGCTTGATATCGTGTTCATTGAGCAGGTAATCGCCAACTTTGGTGATTTTGTCGCCGTATTCTTGCCATTGTGCTGGGGTCAGGATCACGCGTTTTGAGAGTGGAATACGAATATCACCGTGGACGCTGTTGCTCACTTCACCGTAAACCATGGCTTTACAACCTGCTGCTTTTAACAAAGCGATGTGAGATTGCATGGCGTCAATTTCTTGTTCAGGGGTGTTGATCATTAAATTGCCGCTAAACCAGCCCGACGCCAGTTCTAATCCGTGCTTGTTGAGTAAAGGCACGAGAACCTCAGGATCTCTTGGGTATTTTGTGCCCATTTCGGTGCCAGTAAATCCAGATTGCGCAATTTCACTTAAGCAGGTTTCCAATGGGATCTCTCCGCCAAGCTCTGGCATGTCGTCATTGGTCCATGTTAAAGGGCTAATTCCATACTTCACGTTGCTCATTTTTTTTCTCCAACGATTTTTTTATCAATGTGTTTAAGCCAGGAATCAAACAAAACGAGTGTTGTAGGGCACGTGTTCAAAGTTTGCTTCACTGCCAATAACCCTACCTGAAAAAATTAGAAAATGAAAAATATTTTTCAATTAACAATAACAAAAATAACCACAGTAAAAAAATGAAACAAAGCCATGTGCAACAAGGGTTTTTATTGATTTTTACCTGGGATCACGTTTTTACAAAAACAAATAAAAACAATAACTTAATCAAAATCGTTGCGATGAAAAATATTTACTAAAACTTGATCCAATTAACGTTTTTAACAAAATTTAACATTTAGCCTTGGTTTTAAAGCTCGCGATTCCTTATGATTGAAAAACCAGCAATGAAAAATAATTTTCAAACACAAACTCATTGCTTTGGTCATACCAGTCTAATGAAAGTGTGCGGTCGATTAACCTAGTGGTAATAAGCCGCGATTGAATGACACTGGTATAGCGCCCAAACTCGTACCCTACATCGAGTGGGACATGGCTTTCCTCCACCGTTCATCGGTCTCGAGGTTAAGTAACTCCACAAAAGGAAACAAAACATGGAAACGACAACTCAGACAAAGAAGTACAAACACAACTTTGCCTATATCATTAGGATATGCTCCATCGCCGCGCTCGGCGGGATCTTACTTGGCTATGATACTGGGGTAATTTCAGGGGCGATTGGCCCTATTCGCGAATACTTTTCACTGTCTTCGATTGAAACCGGCTGGGCAGTCTCAAGTGTGGTATTGGGGTGTATCGTTGGTGCGGTCAGCGCCGGTTGGTGTGCCTTGCGTTACGGACGACGAAAAACCCTTTTCATCGCCTCCATTTTATTTATCGTTTCGGCCGTAGGCTCAGCGGTTGCCCCCAATTTTAGCTTTTATATCTGGCTGCGTATTATAGGCGGTGTCGCCGTCGGCCTCGCGTGTGTGGTCTCGCCGATGTACATGTCTGAAGTGGCGCCGAAGGATTTTCGCGGCCGCGCGGTCAGCATGTTTCAGCAATCTGCTGTGGTGGGTCAAACCGGGGTTTTTTATGTTAACTACTTAATCTCAAAAGGGATGTCTGAAGCTTGGCTGACGGATTTAGGCTGGCGCTGGATGCTGGCATCAGAAGTGGTCCCGGCTGTCTTGTTCGCCTGTTTGCTGTTTTTGATCCCTGAATCACCGCGTTGGTTGGTGCTACAAAATCGTCTGGCTGATGCTAAGAAAACCCTATCTCGAATTTCCAATCCAGAGCATGCCGATCGCCTCATCAAAGAGATCCAGCAATCGTTGCTCAGCGCTAACTCTGCAGATGGCAAACAAGTGAGCCTGCGCTCGCCGATTTTATTCGCCATTTTAATCATTGGTACCTTTATTGCGGCGGCGCAACAATTAACCGGCATTAATGTGATTTTGTACTACAGCCCAGAGATCCTCAAACCCATTACTGGATCAACCGAAAGCGCCTTATTCCAAACCACGTTTATCGGGGTGGTGTTCATCGCGGGTAATGCGTTGGGTATGTATTTAATTGACCGTGTCGGCCGCCTACCTCTAATGAAGTACGGCACCATTGGCTGTGCCATCGGCATGCTGATTGTGGCTCAAGTCCTATACAGCAATACCACAGGCTACGCGGCGCTCTTTGCTTTGTGTCTTTACGTAGTGTCTTATGCGTTGTCGTGGGGCTGCGCGTGTTGGACCATTATCTCAGAGATCTTCCCGAACAGCATTCGCACACGGGCCATGTCGATTGCGGTAGGCGCACAGTGGTTTACTG
Source organism: Vibrio sp. HB236076 (assembly GCF_040957575.1). Classification (NCBI taxonomy): domain Bacteria; kingdom Pseudomonadati; phylum Pseudomonadota; class Gammaproteobacteria; order Vibrionales; family Vibrionaceae; genus Vibrio; species Vibrio sp. HB236076. The sequence goes on along the minus strand of NZ_CP162602.1, from coordinate 666,283 downwards.
GCTTCGTCGTCACCCAAACCTTCCCGATGCTCAATGACAATGCGTATTTGCAAAGTGAATTTAACGGCGCGTTCTCATTCTGGCTTTTCGCTGGCCTGTCGATTCTGTGTATGTTGGTGGTGGTTAAGTATGTACCTGAAACCAAAGGCATTAGCTTAGAGAAAATGGAAGACACCATGGCAAAAAAATTGGGCAAGGAGTCAAAAGCCGCATCGGCTGAGGTTCAAGTCTGATCCGCATTCATCACTCAAGCTTAAAAACAGAGTCATTGACTCTGTTTTTTTGTTGCCCGATTAAGTAACACCGCCCTTAATGACGAGGGATTTTTTGCTACACTATAATCAAACACCCGCTCAAGGAGCCCTTTTGTCTCAACCGACACTCACCATCGCCAGTGCCAATCTGCTTAATTTTTTAGCACCGCCGAACGCTTATTATCAATTCGACAATATTTACGAGCGCGAGCAGTGGCAAGAAAAATGCCGCTGGACTCAAGCCCAGTTGCGCGAGCTAGACGCCGATATGATCGGTTTTCAAGAAGTGTTCAGTGCCGATGAGTGTCAGCGTTTATGCCAAGCCATTGGCTACCCTTTTTTCGCCACCGTCGATACCCCACACGTCGAAAGTGATTATATTTATTCTCAACCTGTGGTGGCTCTAGCAAGCCGTTATCCAATAACGCAAGTATCCGGGCTAGAGAGCCAACGTCTTGATGCACTGCCCGCTTCATTTACCCCGTTTAGCCGAACGCCTTTGTTTGCAACGGTCGACGTGCCTCTGTTTGGAAACGTGGCGGTTTACGTCTGCCATTTAAAATCACAACGGCCAATGGATGATCAAGACGACCCGATAATGGCACGCTGGCTCTCTCACCAGCAGCGCGGGCAAGAAGCGGTCATGTTGCGTCTATTGGCCAACCGTCAATACCAAAAAGAGCCAATGCCCACCCTCTTAGTCGGTGACTTTAATCAATCTTTAGACAGTAGTATCACTCAAGCCTTAGTCGATAACCCTTCAACTGAGCTCGACGCTTTAGCACTCAAGGATTGTTGGCAGCAACGCCTTCAAGCCCCCTCTGAGCGCCGCGCCACTCACTATCATTTTGCCAAAGGGAATGTGTTGGATTATATTCTTTGTTCACAAGAGTTTGACCCCGCCCACCCTCGCTCAGTCGCCACGTTGATCGATTACCGGGTCTGCGACCAGCATTTGGTAAACCCCATTTACGAGCGTGACCGCCAAGCCAGCGATCACGCCTTTATTGCCGCCACTTTTGCCATGGCTTTGTAACACTTATCGTTTATGCCGCTTAGCCACTAAAGTAAATTTATAATCGGTGGTTTTAAAATAGTTGCGACTGTATTCAAACACCACATCGCCATTTAAAAAACCGCGGTTGCGCTTTTCAATAATGGGTTGCCCAGGATCGATGTGTAATAAATCGGCGATGTCTGCAGGCGGCAAGACAGGAATGATTTCTTGTTCACTTCTATCAATCGTTAACCCTTTCGTCTTCTCTATGTAATGATATTTAGAGCCTTGCATCACTTGATAGGTTAAGTCGGGAAACAACGATGTCGGTAACCAGGTTTCCTCCACAGTAATGGGTTTTTTGTCTAAGTAACGAACCCGGATCACATGATACAAGACCTCATTTTCCTGCACATTCAACAGCTCCGCTAAACTCAATGTGGCTTTCACCACTTCGAAGGTGAGCACATCACTGTGAATATCAGCGTTAAGGTGAGCCCATTTCTCGGCAAAACTACTTTGTTGGTAGATGTCATAATTAACTTTTTGCTCTTTGACGTAAGTGCCGCTGCCTTGCACACTCTCTAATTCGCCATTTTCAATCAAAAGCTTTAAGGCTTGCCTTACTGTCACTCGACTGCAAGCAAAATCTTCACGCAATTGAGCTTCTGTCGGTAAGGCCGTCCCGACCTCATAAATACCATCACTGATCCGTTCTCTTATCGCATCTGCAATCTGTCGATACATTGGCAGTCTTGCCATGATTACCTCAATCTTCTCAACTCTTTATTAGGGTCTATTCTATAAAGGTAAGCCACTAACATTCAATCGTTAGATGATAAATGTTTTACCCGTATACCAATACCAATAACAGTCAAATAACCCAAAACTCAGATCATTGACAAAAACAATAAATACCTATTTAATACAAATAAGATCAAGATCACAGAAAACTTGACTTAGATTGGTATTATTATCGCGAAACAAAACAATACAAGATTGGGACAACAAGAATGAAATTATCATCTATTACCCACCCATCGCTGATCACCCTACAAACGACATTTACCAGTCGTGAAGACGCGATAAACCATCTTGCTGAGCAGTTGGATCAGCAAGGAAAATTACACGACAAAGCGGCTTTTTTAGACGCCGTTTTTACCCGTGAGGAAGAAGGCCCGACCGCACTAGGTGAAGGCTTAGCTGTCCCTCACGGTAAAACCGATGCGGTTAAGGAAGCGGCTTTCGCCGTTGCAACACTAAGAGAAGACGTGAAATGGCAAGGTCTCGATGAAGAAGAAGATGTCAATCTTATCTTCTTAATCGCGATTCCCAATGCCGAAGCTGGATCAACCCACATGCAACTTTTGACCAGCCTAACCACCACACTTGTCGACGATGATATTAGAGACGCCGTGCTCAAGGCCACCAGCGCAGAAGAGATCCTCTCACTGCTCGATTCACAAGATGATGAACAGATAAAAGAATACAAATCAAATACAAATAACCCAACCGTTGTCTGTGTCACCGCTTGCCCAGCCGGAATTGCCCACACGTATATGGCCGCTGAGTATTTGGAAAAAACCGGTGCCAAACTCGGTATTAACGTACACGTTGAAAAACAAGGCGCCAATGGTATTGAAGACCGCTTAACCGCCGCACAGCTCAATGAAGCGACGGCAGTGGTCTTCGCGGCCGAAGTGGCCATCAAAGAAATTGAGCGCTTCGAAGGCATCCCTCGAGTTGAAGTGCCGGTAGCTGAACCGATTCGACACGCTGAGCGCATTTTAAATGAGGCACTCGACGCGGGTAACCGTGATACAGGCACTCGTAAAACCCACAGCGAAACACAAACGCCGAAAAAACTCGGTCTCAAAACCGAGCTTAAGCAAGCACTGCTGTCCGGTATTTCTTACGCTGTGCCCTTAATTGTCGCCGGCGGCACCGTGTTGGCCGTTGCCGTGTTACTCGCACAAATGTTTGACCTACAAGATTTGTACGCCGAAGAAGGCTCTTGGCTATGGATGTATCGCAAACTCGGTGGTGGCTTGCTTGGCACCTTAATGGTACCGGTACTGGCCGCTTATACGGCTTATTCTTTAGCGGATAAACCCGCTCTTGGGCCAGGCTTTGCCGCCGGTATCGCAGCCAACCTGATTGGCTCTGGCTTTTTAGGCGGTGTTGTCGGCGGAATACTGGCCGGTTACGTCATGCGTTGGGTAAAACAAAACGTGCGTCTGACCCCAGCGTTTAATGGCTTCTTAACCTTCTACCTCTATCCGGTTATCGGCACCTTAGTCGCTGGCTCATTGATGCTGTTTGTCATCGGTAAACCGGTCGCTTGGTTAAACCAAGGCTTAACCGATTGGCTGAATGGCATGTCGGGGACCAATGCGATTTTACTCGGTGCTGTGATTGGCTTCTTTGTTTCCTTTGACCTTGGTGGCCCGGTCAATAAAGCCGCTTATGCTTTTTGTCTTGGCGCTATGGCCAATGGTGTCTACGGCCCATACGCCATCTTTGGCGCGGTGAAAATGGTCTCGGCCTTTACCGTGACCGCCTCAACACTAATGGCACCGCGTTTATTTAAAGATTTTGAAATTGAAACCGGTAAGTCCACTTGGTTACTTGGTCTGGCTGGGATCACCGAAGGGGCCATTCCAATGGCGATTGAAGATCCGATTCGTGTGATTGGTTCGTTCTTACTCGGCTCCGTGGTCACAGGCGCAATGGTTGGCGCAGCCGGTTTAGGTTTGTCAACACCTGGGGCTGGGATCTTCTCTATCTTCTTGCTTCACGACGCTGGCGTTGGGGCTTTCTTAGCCGCTGCTATCTGGTTTGGCGCAGCCGTCATCGGCGCGATTATCTCGACGCTCACATTGATCACTTGGCGTGCCCATGCGGTGAAAAACGGTAAATTTTCTGCTCAATCAACAGCGCAGTAACACCCTGTCTCAGAGTTCTGACTGTCAACTCTGAGACAACTCCTTAGCCTGTGATGGCCGATGCTTTTCACAATGGTTATCGATACAAGATTCATCTCTCGATGAGAATTTGATTTACAAACAAACAGGCACACGTGGCCTAATGGTAAAAGACTATGACTGATACTCGCGTTCATATTACTCCACACATGCACTGGGACCGTGAATGGTATTTCACCACGGAAGAGTCTCGCATTCTCCTTGTCAACAACATGGAAGAGATCATGACCCGTTTGGAGAATGATCCCGATTACAAATATTACGTTCTCGATGGCCAAACGGCAGTCATTGAAGACTACTTTGCCATCAAACCGGAAAACAAAGAGCGCGTTCGCAAGCTGGTACAAGCCGGAAAATTAATCATCGGCCCTTGGTACTCTCAAACGGACACCATGCAAGTTTCAGGTGAATCGATCGTGCGCAACATGATGTACGGCCTTCGTGACTGTCTTGAACTTGGCGAACCGATGAAAATTGGCTATTTGCCAGATTCATTTTCGATGAGCTCACAACTGCCCGCCATTTATCAAGGCTTTGGTATTCGTCATGCTATGTTCTGGCGCGGCTGCTCTGAGCGTCACGGCACTGACAAAACCGAGTTCGTTTGGCAATCCAACGACGGCAGTGAAGTCATTGCTCAAGTACTGCCTTTGGGTTATGCGATTGGTAAATACTTGCCACAAGACGAAGCCGGCCTGCGTGCCCGCCTAGATAAATACTTCCCGGTATTAGAAAAACCATCTGTCACTAAAAATATCTTATTGCCAAACGGCCATGACCAAATGCCGATTCAGCAAGATATTTTTGAGGTCATGGACAAACTCAGAGAGATTTACCCAGACAAATCGTTCCACATGAGTCGCTATGAAGACATCTTTGCCCTTCTAGAAGAGCAAAGAGAGAAATTGGATACCATCAAAGGCGAGTTCAACGATGGTAAATACATGCGTGTTCACCGCACCATTTCTTCAACTCGTATGGATATCAAACTCATCCACGCTGAAGTGGAAAACAAAATTGTTAATATTCTAGAGCCGCTTGCGTCTATCGCTTGGAAACTGGGTTTTGAATATCACCACGGCCTGATTGAAAAAATGTGGAAAGAGAGCATGAAAAACCACGCTCACGACTCGATTGGCTGTTGCTGCTCAGACAAGGTTCATGCCGAGATCTTAAACCGTTACATCTTAGCCGACGACATGGCCACCAACTTGATTAACTTCTACAAACGTAAAATTGTTGATCATATGCCAGCCAAAGAAGGTTGTGACAAACTGGCCCTGTTCAACCTTATGCCTTATGAGCGCGAAGAAATCATTAACACCACAATTACGATTCGCGCTCAGTCTTTTGATCTCTTTGATGAAGATGGCAACCAGGTTGAATACTTTATCCAAGATCAGCGCGAAATTGACCCAGGTAAAATTGACCGTCAAATCGTTCACTATGGTAACTACGACCCATTTGTTGAATACGACATTCAATTTAAATACACCGTACCTGCGATGGGCTTTACCACTTTACACATCAAAGGCAATGAGCGCGGCCTGCTCAAATCGGCCGAGTCAGGCGACAATGTATTAGAGAACGAGTTTTACCGCATTAATGTCAATACCAACGGCACGTTAACCATTCTCGATAAAGCCTCAGATCATGTTTATGAGCAAGCACTCAAAATCGAAGATGGCTCTGATGATGGCGATGAATATGACTACTCTCCTTCTCGTCGTGAGTGGCTTCTGTATTCCGATGAATGTCAACACACCATCGAGATTGATCACCAAGGCTTCCAGTCGGTGGCGTCAATTCAAGCTCGTATGCCTGTCCCTGCGGATTTAGCGGAGCGTGAAGCGGGAGAAGAGAAAAATGGTTATGTCGACATCGATTGCCAAGTGACGCTAAAACAAGGTTCACGTCGCATTGAAGTGCGTATGGAGCTCGACAACCAAGCCGATGACCACCGTGTGCGCGTGTTAGTGCCAACGCCATTTGTTTCGAAAACCGTGGTCGCTGATAACCAATTTGGCTTGATCACTCGCCCAACTGACGATGCCGAAATGGCGAACTGGGAAAAAGACGGTTGGAAAGAAGCCCCTGTGCCGGTTTATCAGTTGATGAACTTCGCCGCAGTCGAAAACAAACAAGGCGGTATCGCTGTTATGACCAATGGTCTGAGAGAGTTTGAAATCATCTCCAGCCAAGGCAACCAAGAGCGTGACACCTTTGCCTTGACACTGTTTAGAGGGGTTGGTGTCCTTGGCAAAGAGAATCTTCTGCTTCGCCCTGGACGCCCGTCTGGTATTAAGATCCCAGCGCCAGACTCGCAAGTACGCGGCAAAATCGTGTGCGAATTTGCGTTATTTGGCTTTAAAGGCGATCACCTCTCTGCCAATGTCATGGCAGCGGCACGTGAGAACGTCACCCCAATTCAGTGCTACAACAAGATTCCGTACAACGCGATGAAGCTCAACGTCGGTGAGCAAAACTTACCACTGTCCTACAGCTTACTGAATAAGTCGATTGACGGTGCGGTACTGAGCGTATTGAAGAAAGCCGAAGACCGTGAAGCCCTGATCTTACGTGTCTATAACCCATCAGAAACAGATACGATTGCCGATAGCGTCGCTTTCACTAGCCCAGTGACACAATGGCAAGAAACGCAACTGGATGAAGCTCTGCTCGAAACTGCCGTCGACAGTCAATCGTTTGGCGAATTAAAACCGTGCCAAGTGAAATCGTTCCAAGTTAAATTTTAACCCAAACTGGCACCGCACTACTGCGGTGCCAAGGTAAGTCAAATGAAGATTGTAATCGCACCTGACTCCTTTAAAGAATCGCTCAGTGCCAAGCAGGTTTGTGTCGCAGTGGAGCAAGGCTTCAAAGCCATTTACCCAGAGGCTGACTACCTTCACCTGCCCTTGGCCGATGGCGGTGAAGGGACGGTCGAAGTACTGATGGCACAACTCGGTGGTGAGTGGCAAACCAGTTGCGTTGAAGGCCCGAATGGCGAACTTGTGTCTGCGCAATGGGCATTGCTGGATAAAGGCAAAACCGCTTTGATTGAAATAGCGGCCGCCTCGGGGCTTGATTTACTGCCCATCAGTGAGCGTAACCCTATGATCACCTCGACCTATGGAACCGGCCAAATTATCCGCCAAGCCCTTTCCCTTGGCGTGGATAAAATTGTCCTCGGCTTAGGAGGCAGTGCCACCAATGATGGCGGTGCCGGCATTATCGAAGCACTTGGTGGACGGTTACTCGATGCCCAAGGTCAAACGTTACCCAGAGGCGGTGCAGCCTTGTCGAATCTGGCCGAAATCGATGTCACCGATCTCGATCCTCGCTGCCAACACGTCGAGTTGATTGTGGCGTGTGATGTCGATAACCCGTTGTACGGTCAACATGGCGCCAGTGTGGTGTTTGGCCCACAAAAAGGGGCGACGGCTGAGATGGTCGATGCTCTCGACATCGCCTTAGCCGACTTTGCCAGTGTGGCACAACTGCATACGTCTTTTGACCCCCATACCACTAAAGGGTTTGGCGCTGCAGGCGGCACACCACTGGGGCTTTCTGTCGCGTTTGATTTACAAATGGTGGCCGGTATAGACATGGTGCTTAGCATGCTCAATGCCAAAGACGTCATCGCCGGCAGCGATTTACTCATCACCGGTGAAGGGCAGATGGATCACCAAACCGTACAAGGCAAAACCCCCTGGGGCATCGCCTCACTGGCCGCAGAACTCGCCATCCCCGTGATTGCGATTGCCGGTTCCAATGGACGAGATCTGACGCCTTTGTATTCGAAAATAACCGCTGTCTTTGACAGTGTTCGCTCACCACAAGCATTACCCCAAGTTTTGGCCGAAGCTGAAGCCAATGTTATCCGCACTTCGCGCAACATTGCTGCCACACTTCGCCTTGGCCAGCAGTTGTCGTAGAGGCTCATTATGTCTGATTTATTATTTAAGCTCGATAACCCCATTCAACACTATTCGTGGGGCAGCCAAACGTCGATTGAAGAATTGTTTGGCATTGCCAACCCAAGCGGTGAACCCCAAGCGGAAATGTGGATGGGGGCTCACCCCAATGGCTGCTCAAAAATCGCCGGAACCGATGCGCTGATCTCAGAGATCATCAATCAAGATAAAGCGGCGGTTTTAGGCACTTATACGTCAAGCCGTTTTGGCGAGTTGCCTTTTCTGTTTAAGGTATTGGCCGCTAAAACCCCACTTTCGATTCAGGTACACCCCAACAAAGCCAATGCCGAAATAGGCTTTGAGCGAGAGAACCAACAAGGGATCCCTTTAAACGCTGCCCATCGCAATTACAAGGATCCAAACCACAAGCCTGAACTGGTTTACGCGCTAACCTTTTATAAAGCTATGAATGGCTTTAGACCTATCAAAGATATTATTAGCCTATTCGAACAAGCCAAGATAGACAGCCTGCAAAGCAACATCGAAGCCTTAAAAGCGGCGCCGGGTAAGCAGCAGTTACAGAGTTTCTTTTCGGCGTTAATGACCTTGGAAGGCGAACGTAAAAGCGTGGCGTTAGAAGAATTAAACCGCGCTATCGACAGTAAGGTGACTTCGTTTATGGCGCGAGAAGCCTTGCAATACGCGCGCTCATTTCGCGAGCACTACCCAGGGGATATTGGTTTATTTGCGCCTTTATTTCTCAACACCATTGAACTGGCACCAGGTGAAGCGATGTTTTTACACGCAGAAACCCCACATGCGTATGTCGAAGGGACTGCTTTGGAAATCATGGCCAATTCAGACAATGTGCTTCGAGCTGGTTTAACTCCTAAGTACATTGATGTGCCAGAGCTGATCGCCAATACAAAATTTGTCAGTATTGAACCTCAGGACTTAAAATTAGCTCCTGTAAATAAACAAGGTCGCTTGAGTTACCCGATTCCGGTTGATGATTTTGCCTTTGAAATCGTGACCGTAGAGCCGATGGAAAACACCTTGTTTGTGCGCAGCGCCGAGATTCTCTTTTGTATTGAAGGGGAAATTACCGTCGATCACCCAACCAAAACCATCACCTTAAAAGCGGGTGAATCGATATTGATTAACCACCTTGCAGAGCAGTATCAATACCATGGCCAAGGGCGCTTAGCACGAGCGTTTAATTAGCCATTAGCACTGAACTTTACTCTGGTTAGCGATCGGCCAGAGTAAAGACCATTTTGAGAAGCAAATAACAACCTGTTCATGGTTTCAGTTCAAATGTCGATCCGTCATTTGGTTATTGGTTACTGAAATGATGTAAAAAAACCTCTGCGACGCAGGGAAAAATAAAAGGTCTACCCTACCTGGTTATTTGCTTCTCACCCTTTGTGAACAAAAATTCCCTTTCCAATTTGATTCAATCGTGGCCTTCGCGGCATATCACATCAATTAAACATTGGCGACATACCAAAACCGCCTTGATTAAATAAAATCACCGCCACCAGCATTAACAACAGCCCTGCCGCCATACGCAGCCAAGGCCATATGTTAATGCGCGTCACACTTGAGTCTTTTAAATAGAAGCGGACAAATTTACGTCCCGATACAGTCATCAGCGCAATGCTTGAGGTCGTGATGGCCGTGCCGACGGCCATTAAAAAACTGCTGACCACGCCCAACCAATAGACATCGGCCAAATTGGCAAAAAACAACACCAAGACTGCGCCGGTACACGGCCGCAAGCCAATACTGATCACCATGGCGGCGTACTCTTTAAGTGTGGTGGCCTGATTGAGCTCGTCGGCGGAGGCTAAGTGTTTGTGACCACAGCCGCAGTCTGCACTGTGGTGGTGGTCATGTTCACCGTGATGGTGGTTGTGAGCATGATGGATTTCGTCGTGACTATGCTCTCCGTGATGGTGATGGTGATGGTGATGGTGATGGTCGTGAGTATGATCTGAAGCGCGGCCGCGGCGCCATTGCTTTATCCCCTGCCATACAATGTAACCACCGAGCAAAAACACCCCGGCATAACTGGCGTGGAAGAACTGATTAACCACGCCATTTAAGTGGCGCATCGACGCTTCAAGCACCAATAAGACGCCTGTCACTAACACAATCGCCGTCACCGCTTGCACCAACGCCGAGATGATGGTGATATAAAGTCCGATTTTGATTTTGGTATTGTGGGTGGCCAAATAGGTACTCACCACCACTTTGCCGTGACCAGGCCCCAATGAGTGGAACATGCCATATAAAAAGCTAATTTGCGCCAATTGCCACATGGATTCGCGGTTTTGATGGGTGAGATAGAGCAACTCACTCATTTGATTGACCAGTTGTTTTTGCCATTGGAGCGAGGTAAGCAAAATCGTTGGCCATTGCCACCATATGCCATAACCGGCCGCAACAAGGGCGATTAAGGCCACACTTTGCCATATCACCTTAAAAGCTCGTTTGGTTTGAGCAGGGGCTATCGGCGCCGCTGAGTCGGCCTCTTGGTGGGGAGATTCAGATTTAGAATGAGAAACGGACGACATAACAGATTCCTTTGCCAGCCTTAAGATGGCTCACAGGTGATTTTGGCAGTTTGAGTGAAGAGTTGCCCCAGCGCGTCGTCAGGGTCGGCGTCGGCGGGAATCGACATCGCATAACTGACTTGTTTGGGCGTTGGATTGGGCTCAATAATTTGGGCCTGGCAGTGAGAGCGCAACGTGTCTGATAATTGCAATGGGTGCTTATCGTCCCACGACATGTCAACGTAATACGTTGGATCAAAGATTTTGAGGGTGAGCGAGTTGCCATTAAAGGGATACGGCTTGACCAAGGGCAAATCAAAGCGCAATGTCGCTTTGCCTTTGTCCATGGTGAGAGTGGCGGTGTCGACTTGTTGATAGCGGATCGGCGTTTTGCCATCAGGCTCAAAAAAGTAGGTAAAGTAGTGGCTCGACAGCATATTATTGATCACAGATAAGGCCACCTTGTGCAGGGTTTGCTCGCGCTGACTGGCAGACATGTCTTCACCATCAAGCATGTAGGCCGTGGTCATTGGATCAAAAGTCCACGCCATATGAAACCCCGTAATCGATTGGCCATCTCCTTCAATCGTAGTGGTGGTGTCAATCCAAGAGTGTGGATGAGCCCAAGCCGTGGTTGTCTTCATCACTAACACCATGAGGGCGCCGCAAACGCTGCCCTTTTTAAACCAATACCCCAAACTCATATTCACCACATTAAAAAATAAAACTAAACGTTAGGTATTTTTCGACACCTCTCGAGCGATTTTGTTCCTTTTGAGCCATACCAACTCACGTTAAAATGGGTTGGGTTTCCATCTTGTTCCCCAACCCGTTATTGGCTTACTTTTTCATGCTGGTTACCATGACTTCCACGTTGTGTTTAAACGCATCGGCATAAGTATCGGCCTCTTCTCCTGATTGAGATAAAGCCTCTGGGAATAACTCACCGCCGTGTTATGCGCCGCTGGCTTTGGCAATTTGCTCAACTAATCGCGGGTCGGTTTGATTTTCAATAAAGTAAGCCGAAATATGCTCTGACTTGAGTTGATCGATGAGCTCAGCCACGCCTTTTGCACTGGCCTGGGCTTCTGTTGATACACCAACGGGTGAGAGAAAACTCACGCCATAAGCCTCGCCAAAATATCCGAAGGCATCGTGACTGGTGAGGACTTTGCGTTTCTCTACTGGAATCTCAGCAAATTCGCTTTTCGCCCACTGGTCGAGTTTTTCTAACTGCTCGATATAAGCCTGCCCTTTAGCTTTGTAATAGTCCGCGTCTTCTGGGTCAGCTTTGATGAGCGCATTCATGACATTGCGGGCATAAATCGCACCATTTTTCGCACTGTTCCACGCGTGTGGGTCGATAAGATGCTCACCGTCTTCTTCCATGGTTAGCGTCGTGACACCATTGGACATTGTGACAACGTCACCTTGATAACCCGACGCAGTCACCAAGCGATCCATCCAACCTTCAAGACCCAGTCCGTTGATAAACACCACATCGGCTTGTTTGAGTGTGACGCTGTCTTTGGCCGCCGGCTCAAAAGTATGCGGGTCGCCATCAGGCCCAACGAGCGTGGTGACGTGAACATGCTCACCGCCCACTTGCTTAACAATATCGGCCATCACAGAAAAGCTGACCACGGTATCGAGGTCTTTCGCCATCACTGCGGGAGTTAACGCCGCGCTCGCCGACAGCGCCAAGATTGATTTTTGCCAAACCTTCATTCTTTATTCCTTTATCATTTTATGTAAAAAACCGCTTTTTCCTAAGGGAAAAACACCTTTGTGCGTGCCAAACAGCACCGAGATTAAAAAGGCGATAGTCGCCACTAATACAATCGCGGGACCGGCTGGAATCGATTGATACCAAGACCATGTCAAACCAATACAAGCACTAAAAAAGCCCACCAACATCGCCACTATCAACATCACAGGTAAGTGATTTGACCAACAACGCGCGGCAATGGCCGGTAACATCATCAGTCCGACGGTCATCAAGGTACCCAAAACCTGAAATCCGGCGACCAGATTCATCACCACCACCGCCATAAACACCGCTTGTATCACGGTAGGTAAACGCCGTGCCCGCAAGGTGAGAAAAGCGGCATCAAACGACTCAAAGACAAGAGAACGATAAAAAATGGCCAATAAAATCACCGTAAATGTGCTGATAAGGCCAATAAACATCAAGGATTCGTTGCTCACCGCCAGGAGCGAACCAAACAGTAAATGCAGTAAATCGATACCGGTACTGCGCAGAGAAACCAACGTTACCCCAAGGGCCAATGAGCCAAGGTACAATCCGGCAAACGCGGCTTCTTCGTGTAATTTTATTGCTCGGCTGATAACGCTAGAGAGCAATGCCACCAAAAGCCCCGCGATAAAACCGCCCAGTCCCATGGCCAATAACGACATACCAGAAAGCAAATAGCCGATCGCCACGCCCGGTAAGACCGCATGAGAAAGCGCATCACCGACTAGGCTCATTCTTCTGAGCAATAAAAAGACCCCCAGTGGCGTCAGGCTGACAGAGAGTGCCAGGCAAGCAATTAACGAACGGCGCATAAAGCCAAATTCGATAAAGGCATCAAGGACGTGCAAGTTCAAGCTTTTGCTCTCCTGGGTTAACTAATGGTGACGGTGTACCCATTGTGCTGGTGTGGCCATAATGCGGCAGCAAGGTAGCGGTTTTTCCCCATTGCACCAAGTCTTGCTTTAGCATCAGTAAGTTGGGGAAAAACGCCTCGACCATCTCCATATCGTGCAATACGACGATTAAGGTTTTTCCACCTTGATTCAGTTGTTCGATTAACGTCATCAAGGCTTGGCGAGTTTGGCAGTCGATGCCAACAAAGGGCTCATCCATGATCATCACTGGGGCATCTTGTACCAGTAAGCGAGCAAACAGCATGCGTTGAAATTGCCCGCCCGACAAAGTATCGATGGTGTTGTTGGCTAAGCGCTCGATACCCGTTTTGACCAGCGCTTGGTGTACGCGTGCAGACTGCACTCCTTTTAACGCGCGAAACAACCCGGTTTGTGGCCAACAGCCCATCGCCACAACATCAAAGACACGGATTGGAAAACTGCGGTCGAGGTGCGCGTGCTGTGGTAGGCAAGCCATTAGGTTTTCTCTGGCTTTGGCGTAGTGGATTTGGCCAGAAAGTTGCGTATTACCTTGTGTCAGTGCTTGAATAAGCGTTGATTTTCCGACGCCATTTTCCCCGACAATCGCGGTGAGGCTACCAGGTTCAAAGCGCCCTGAAATAGGCGGGGTCAACGGCGTGTTTTGATAGCCGAGTACCACCTTGTCCAGTTGTATCATGGCAGCAATACCGCCCAGTATATGGCTAACCATAAAATGGCGACCACTGGGGTGATCAAAGCGATACGCCCCAAGGCAGAGTGAGATAAGGGTCTGAATATCAATGGAAAATGAAAAGATGTGGCGACTTTATTCATTGGTTTTATCAAGTCTCTCAAATAACAATTAGTATGTTATAACATAACAATAGCGCCAGAACAAATCGCAATTTTATATAAAAATGATCGCTTATATTAGCTTGCTATTGATCTTGATGAGTGCCGTGCAGTTGTTGCGTGACAAAATCCAAAAAGACCTTAACGCGCTTGGGTTGATAACTGCCGCCTCGGTAAAGTGCGTTGAGCGGATAGTCTAGGGTTTTAAAGCCGATATCCAGTTTTTGTAAGACGCCTTGTTTGACATAGGGTGCCACGACAATATCGGGTTGATAACTGGCGCCAACACCGGAGAGAGTCAACTGCCGAATCAGTCTCGGACTGTTGCTTTTTAACACTGTACGTACGGCGATGCGGTTTGAACTATGACTTAAGGCGTTGGTTAGAGGCCATCGAGCATGTGGGTGTAGGTTGCTATCGATAAGACAGGGTAATGGGGCGTTATTTGCTCGATGATCTTGGGCTAATTGCGGCGTAGCATACACTGAGCTGTGTAGCGACAGGATCTTTCGATAGCGAAAATTGGAGTCGGCCAATTCACTGGCACGAAACGCGATATCGATCCCCTGCTCGACTAAGTCGAGTTTTTGGTTGGTGACGATAATGTCAATCTCAATGTCTGGATAGCGAGCGTGAAACTCGGGCAGCATTGGGCTGAGCAGTTCTTCAGCAAACCCTTGGGAGGCAGTGATGCGCAAAGGGCCAGCAGCCTTAGTATGGTCGACGTTGAGTTGATGGTAGAGCTGATCAAACTCAGACAAGACCTGTAGCGCTTGGTGATAGTAGGCTTGGCCTGATGGGTTGACCGACAGTTTTCGCGTGGTGCGATGAAACAATTGCACGCCCAGTTGCTCTTCAACCCGATTCACGTATTTGGAGGTCAAAGATTTAGACATACCTAAACGCTCTGCCGCTGCCGTGAATGATCCTGTCTCAATCACGGCCACCACTGTTCTCATTCCATCAATAGTATCCATAAATTATCAACATATTGGAAATTATCATTCCATGTTAGCGGGGTTTTTCTTGTTGGCAAGTTGTTCTTAAATATCGCACAGACCCTTGTTGAGGAAAAAACCATGATGACACTTTACTGGCACCCTTTTTCAGGGCATGCCCACCGCGCGCACCTGCTCTTGACGATGCTTGAATTGGAGTTTGAGCTCGTGACGGTTGATTTGCCTGCTGGCGAGCATCAACAACCGGCCTTTTTGGCGTTGAATCCGTTTGGTCAAGTTCCGGTGTTGGTCGATGGTGACCAGGTTATCGCCGATTCCAATGCGATTTTGGTGTATCTGGCCAGCCAATATGACACCAAGCAGCAATGGTTACCGAGTTCGCCAACCGTTCGCGCCCATATCGAGCAATTTTTGTCACTCGCCGCTCACCGTTTAGCGGGCTCAATCGCGAAACTGCGTGCGGCGAATTTGTTCGCTCGCGATATAGACAAAGCCCCTCTCACCCACGATGCCAACAAACTGTTAAGCCAACTGGAACATTACCAAAATGATCGCCACTGGTTGGTAGGGAGCATCCCGACGATTGCCGATTTGGCTTTGTACGCGTACATCAAGTTGGCGCCGGAGGGGGGTGTGACTTTGGCCCACTACCCCAACCTGCGAGCTTGGCTGACTCGCGTAGAACACTTACCCGGCTTTGTGCCGATGGCGCAATCAAACGTCGGGTTGTGTGAGGGAGTATGACGTCTCTTTAGCCACCGAACTTTGTGGTGGCTAAAGCGAATAATACTCTTACGTCAGACATTGGTACTCAGATTCAGTAAAACGCTTCGCAGCATTAGGCACACATAGGCTCTGCGCGAATTTATAATGAAGGAGGGATCGCTCCATGCGCTTTTGAATGTTTTAGAATCACCGAGGTTCTGAAATATTTCACACTGTCATCTTTGTGTAAGACTCGGTGAGTGAAGTCATCAAAAGCCTCGGTATCGGTAGATAAGACATGTAACACAACATCGTGATCACCCGTCACAACCCAAGAGTTCAGCACTTCCGGTTGCTTATTCACTCTGGTCAAAAATTGATTGACGATAGCATTGTGATCTCTCTCGAAGGTGACCATGACGAGCATGCTCAATGGCCATCCCATATTTTTAGGGTTAACGATAGCCACTTCACGTTCAATCACGCCACTGTTTCTCAATTGCCTCACTCGACGGTAGCAAGCTGGCTCTGATAGACCGACTTTTTCTGCGACCACACTCATTGGTGCTTTTGCATCGTTCTGAAGTTGCTGCAAAATTTTCATGTCTAACGCGTCCATATCGTCAAGTCCTTTATTTCCACAATATCGATAAATATTATCAATTTACCAGCTAGATTAACGAGATTTAACCAGCAATACTGATAAATTTTATCTCAGTTTACGATTACTTTGACGAGATAAACTTATGCGCTTTTCATCAACCCAGTTCGATACCACCACAGCCGTGATCGCGGTGGTTATTGCTATGCTCTCCATTACTGCAGGGGCTTCTATTGCGAAATCCATGTTCTCGACTCTAAGTCCTGAGAATGTAACGGTGCTTCGTCTGAGCATCTCCGCCATCATTTTGTTTTTTGGTCTGAAAGCTTGGCAAGTTCGCTTGAAAAGACAAGAGATACTTATCGTGTTTATTTACGGTGTCGCGATAGCAGGGATGAATCTCTTTTTCTATCTGGCCATTAAAACCGTTCCCGTTGCCATTGCACTTGCCGTTGAGCTAACCGGCCCTTTATGTGTGGCGGTTATCTTCTCTCAGAATCGCTCTGACTACCTGTGGGTACTCTTCGCTGCCATAGGTATTTATCTGCTCATACCATCGTCATCATCGCACAGTGAGTTAGAACTGACAGGGTTATTTTATGCCCTCGTCGCGGCATTTTTCTGGGGAATGTACATTCTGGTGGGTAAAGAAGTGGGCCAATGTTATGGCAGTAAAGCGCCTGCTCTGGGTTTGATCTTTGCTTCTTTATTGGTCATTCCCTTTGGAGATAGCCTGCCGTTTGCTTTGATGAATACAGAGGTCGCCTTGTTAGCCTTGGTTATTGCTCTCCTATCCAGTGCCGTTCCTTTGATGTTGGAGATGTTTGCTCTGCGTAAGTTGCCGACCAATAGCTACGGAGTGTTGACCAGCGGGGAGCCGGTAGTTGGAACCATAGTGAGCTTTTTCATTCTGGGAGAGCAGTTAACGATTATGCAGTGCTTTGGTATCGGAATCATTGTTTTAGCCTCGATGGGGACACTGCTTTCCCCATCTTCGAGTCGTAAAACGGTAAAAGCAAGACAGTAGGCCTAACATTTTAGTGGTATGGTGAATTAGGTAACCTGATTAAAGGTGGTTAAGGTCCTCCCATAACATGACAGAAGCGATTAACAGGACACTCACTGATTTCAACCGCTCAAAGCCTTTCATGCCCCGCTGCTCTTTAACTGTCACACCTGTTCCAGCCTGCTCACACAGCCTTTGACTTACTTGCACACTGTGTTGAACGGTTCTGGGTTTACTCCTCTCACCACGTTATTTTAATTGGGTAATGAGATCCGCCAATTTACTCAATTGCTGACCCGACTCATCAAAATTGCCTGCAGCAAGCCAAGCTTGATAGGCAGACTTTAACGCCGCATATTCACTGTCGAGAAGCGAGTACCAAGCCGTATCTCGATTACGCCCTTGAGTCACTTGCAACTGGCGGAACACACCTTCAAATGTAAAACCAAAACGTTGCGCAGCGGCTCGAGATGGCTTGTTGAGTGAATCGCACTTCCACTCTAATCGCCGATACCCAAGTTCTTCAAACACATAAGCCTGTAACAGTGCCATGACTTCGGTTGACATGGGTGTCCGCTGCATTCTTGGCGAATAAACCACATGGCCAATTTCTATTACGCCATTCGCGCTGTCAATGCGCATCAAAGCAACTGTCCCCACCGGTTTATCGGTGGCATTATCGATGACCGTGTAATGGAATGGATCGCTTTGCTCTTGCATACCCATTAAGAATTCACGATATTCCTCACAAGATCCAAATGGCCCGTATGGCAGATAAGTCCAATGTCGAGCATCGGGGCTATCTTGAAACGCGTCATAGAGCGCTTCAACATGACGAGCGGTATCAAGGCGCTCTAAACGGCAAAATTGTCCTGTCAGTGTTGTTTTCTCAGGCAGTTTTGCTGCTACCCATCCCGTCAAGTCTCTACCAATAGGCTGCTCAAATTCATTTAATCGCACAGACACTTCCCTATCCTGTGGTTTGTTTTTTTAATGTAGTGATACCAACTTAACGCTATTTAATGAATATTGACAGAACAACCAGGGATTTTTTCTCATCGATTTCCATGCTGCCATTCACTTTTCTTTGGCCATATTCAGCCTGAATAATTGAGCGGCCTAACGCATTAAATGTGTCGGCTAGGTATGCTTGTAGTTACACCGTGATGTACATGATCCTTCACTGTCGATTCATCGCTAATTCCAACGCTCGCCTGCAGAGGGCAAATTGTTCCAGGTTCACTTGCGCTCTTAGCTCACTAAAGGGTTGGTCATCAAACACCGGGGGCGCTTGTAGGGTGGCAAGATTTGCCGACAGAGTTTTTTTATTTCTTTTTAAAAGATTATGTCGGCAACTGGTGCCGCCCGCGTAGTCGGCAACCCTTGCCGCCTCCCCCCGGCAATCGGTTCCTGCTTTTACTGACTCAGTATCATATGAGGTGTGGCAAACCGTGCCGCTGCTTACTCGCTCAGTTTCATTGACATACCGGTAACCGGTGCCACCGCCTTGTGGATAAGTCGACGTTTGTCGGTTTGAGACTTGCTGAGATTGACTGGGATTTGAAGCGGTTTTAAGGCCATTGTCAGAGCGCTCTGCCCCAGTCCATTGAGCAGATTGTGCATCAACACTTTGACGTGATTTGGCTGGTAAATCGAGGCTTTTCTTGCTCGGTAAATCAAGGCTTTTAACAACGCTGTTGGCCTGGCTGGGTTCATCACTTTGATGCATTTGTTCGAGATAGGCCTGCTCGATTTTCTGCTCGTTCAAAAAGTAAAAATTGCTGCGCTGACCACCTTTGCCATTGGTGCGGTTTTGAATTTCTATCCAACCATGCTTAACAAGATAAGTTAGCTGATTGCGCACCGAGCGCTCTGAGATTTCGCACTTAGCCGCTAAGTAACGATGAGAGGGAAAGCACACGCCGTTGCCATTGGCGTTATCGGCCAGTTTCAGCATTACGAGCTTACTCATACCCGTGCCAATTTCGATGCAAAACACTTTTCTTAACAGTGGATTAGACATTGTTTTACCTCACTATTTGGGGGACTTGATAAGTGTTGTTCAAGGTGGGCAATTTGTCGCGATGGCTTTTGAGTGGTTTGACGAGATTTGGACGGTGAGTCAAACAAATCTCGTTCGAGTGAAAAATTGGTGTGATAAGCATCAACATTTTCGTTCACAAAATGTGATGTTACTCGCTGGTGATAAAGACTTCTATTGCTGTTTTTTTTGTTGCTTAGTTGATTTTTCACCAAGAGCTCCACTGACGGCGAGACTCATGAGACGACGAAATCTCGGGCACTCCAAATGACTCGGAGCCTGGCAAGCGGCGGCGTGCTTTAAGCCATCTCGCATGGCGGTTAACTGTTGAATGGTATGATCGAGCTCATTGGCTTTTTGCAGCAAGAGCGTGCGTTCAATGCGAGGCTTATCTTGCGTGCCTAAAATGCCGGCGATTTCGTCTAACGAGAACCCGGCAACACGCCCCAATGAGATCAATTCCAGGCGCTCTATAATATTGTCGGCAAACACTCTGCGGATCCCTTGCCGACCAACAGAGCGGATCAAGCCTTTTTCTTCATAAAAGCGCAACGTCGATGCAGGAATACCCGATTTTTTGGCGACTTTAGAAATGTCCATACAACCCTTGACTTAAAGTGAACTTGAAGTTGTAAGCTAGCACAACGATAAAATCAACACCAGCTAGGGAACCACTATGGGACATCTGTTTTTTGTCATTTTGATCGGGATCGGCGCCACGGCCGTTATGGATTTGTGGGGGGCAATCAGAAAGCGTTTACTCAATATTGCGCCAACCAATTGGGCCATGGTTGGACGTTGGGTCGGCCACCTGGGGCAGGGTCAATTTCGCCATACTGCTATTGCACAATCACCGCCCATTCGTTTTGAGCGATTCATTGGGTGGACGGCGCATTATGTGACTGGGGTTGCCTACGCCGCACTCTTAGTGATGATCTGCGGATCAACGTGGATTACAGCGCCATCAATTGGCCCTGCACTTGCCTTCGGTATTGCCACCGTTGTCGCGCCCTTTTTTCTCTTACAGCCCGGTATGGGCGCCGGTGTGGCAGGCTCTCGAACGCCCAACCCTAACGCGATTCGATTGCACAGCGTAATTAATCATGCTGTGTTTGGCTGCGGGCTGTTTCTCTCGGCACTGGCGCTGCAATGGGTACCTGTTTAGTCGATGTTAAGCATATTAAAAAACGCCGCTCTGGTGAGCGGCGTCATTATTACACCAAAACAAACCCCAATACCGAGGCGTGAGCTAAGCCACGGCACTGGTGTCCTCATGACGGTCTAACGTGCTCGGCGCGATAGACGATACCACCCCATCGCCTTGAAAATACAAACGCTTATCACAATAGCGCTCAAGCTCTAACTGACTGTGACTGACCAAGATCAACGCACAGCCAATCTCTTGAACGCACTCCATCAACAGCGCCATGGTCTCATGGGCGATGTGCGGGTCTAAGCGCGTGGTCGGCTCATCGGCGATCAACAGCTTAGGCTTTAACAGCAGCGCGCGTAAAATCGCCACCCGCTGCAACTCACCGCCCGACACTTCACTGGGCAATCGCGACAACACATCGGCTTTGATCTGCAATCGCTCGCGATAATCCTCAATGGTTTGAGGGTCGATATGGTGTAGCTGACACACGTCGTCAAGTTGACGCTGTAACGTAAATTGCGCCGAAAACGACTGCGGCGGATCTTGATACAATTTGAGTTTCTGACCCAGACCAAAAGTGACGTGATTGTCTATCGAACCAGATAACGGCGCTTTTAACCCCAACAGCAAATCGCACAAGGTGGATTTGCCACAGCCACTGGCGCCCGATAAGCCCAAGACTTCCCCTTGCTTTAGCTCAAACGAAAGATCAGTAAACAGCGTCGACTGGCCGTAGCCCATCTCGAGTTGATTGGCGGTGATCACCACCTCACCGAGCGGCTTTTTCACCTTCTGATTGAGGCCAACTCGCGGATTGAACAGCATCGCGGTGTAATCGTCCGTCGGCTGGTTTTTTAGCTCATCAAACGTTTTACCTTCTGCGACCCACTTGCCTTGCAGCAAAACATAGATTTTTCCGCCAAGGGCTTTCGCCACGTCTAAATCATGAGTGATGGTGATCAAGCTGCCCTGTTGTTTGTGCGCCAAAAGTTGCTCTATCACCTGCTGCTTACTCTTGTCATCCAAACCTTTGGTCGGCTCGTCGGCAATCAACAACTTGGCCCCTGCCGCCGTCGCTGCCAAAAAGGCGCTGCGCTGAGCCATACCGCCAGAGAGTTCAACCGGGTATTTCTCGGTATGCTGCGCTAAACTCAAAGTGTCAAACGCCTGCTCAGCCAAAGTATTGCTGGGCGATTTTTTGCGGCCCAATACCCACTGGTGAACCTCAGAGACTTGTTGCTTGACCTTCATTAACGGGCTAAGCGCTAAACGCGGCTCTTGGGGTAACACCGCCATCTCTTTGCCCCACAAGGCTTCACGCTCTTTTTGAGGCAAAGACAACAACGCCTGACCATTGAGTACGATATCCCCTTTGGCGTAAAACCCCTTGGGTAAATCCCCCAAAATGGCTTTGCTAAAGAGACTTTTACCCGAGCCGGTTTCGCCTAAAATGGTAATGGCTTCACCGCGGGCAAGCATCATAGAAATCGGCTCAACGAAGGTTTTCTCACCTTGATGTACCGACACAGACGTTAGGGTTAATTCACTCATTGCTCACGCCCTTTCGATAAAAAGTAAAAGCCAAAAATCAACAGCATCAGCGCAACGATGGGCTGAACCAATACCCAAGGTGCGACCTGATAATAGCGAAAGAGCTCCACCATCATCATGCCAAGCTCAGCATGAGGCGGACGCATGCCCACATACAAAAAGCCAAGCGCGGCTAACGCTAAAACCGCATTGGCGGCCCCAAAACAAGCCAGCGTGAAAATATCGCGCTTTAAGTAAGGCCAAACGTGCATGCGAAAGCGATACCAACGACCAAACCCCAATAAGGTAGCATTTTCAAACTCATCGGCGCGGGTTAAGCGCTGAGATTTGTTTCTCATCACGCGGAAAAAATCCGCCCACATGGTCAAGGCAATACCACAAAATAAGAAGGTCACGGAGCCAGGAATAAGCGCGGCAAACAGCAAGACTAACACCAAACCAGGCATCGCCATCACCATATTCATCAACACCAAGCTCACGCGATCGACCCAGCCGCCATACCAGCCCGATAACACGCCAAGCACCACACCAAAGACACCGGCGAGCGACACACTGGCCGCCGCCAGCAGTAACGAGTTGGCGATGGCATCGGCTAAGCGGGCCAAATTACTGCGACCAAAGTGATCGGTGCCCAGAGGCTCACTACTGCTTGGCGCCATAAAGGCATTATTTAGATCTTGAGTGGCGATATCAGAACCCGATAAAAACTTACCGTATAGCGTAAACACCACCAATAAGCACAAGAGTGCCAAGGCTGCAATTTGCTTGTTAGTGAGTCTCATGATGCTGACTTCTCCTGTCTTACCCGAGGATCTAAAACGTATTGACACACATCAATCAAGGTATTGATCGCCACAAACAACAAGCCCATCACCAACGCCGAGGCTTGGATGACAGGAATATCACGAGAAAAAATCGCGTGTGATAAAGCATGGCCAATACCCGGCCAAGCAAATAAGGATTCGATCATCACGATCCCTTCAATCAAACTGATCGCTTGTACGCCCAAAAAAGTAATGATCGGCAGGGTGACGTTCGGGGATAAATGATGCTGCTCGGCTTGCTTGTCACTCAGACCTTTATAACGGGCAAAACGCATGAAAGTCGCGCCAAACACTGCGTGTGCTTCGTTGCGGATCATCTGATTCGACAAGGCCGCCAACGTTAATGCTAGGGCAATACTGGGCAAAATAATGTGCTGTGGCTCGCCAAACCCGGTGACCGGAAGCCAGCCCAATTGATAGCCAAACACGATCATTAAGATCAAACCCACCAAAAACACCGGCATGGAGCGAAACAGCACCGAAAAGCCTACCGCCAATTTATCGACCCATTGGTAAGGGTATTTTCCCGCATGCAGACCCAAAGGGAATGCGACCAATAAAGAAAGCACAATCGCCGTCGCCGCCAACATAAAGGTGTACGACAAGTGATGACCGACGACCGACGATACCGCTTCCCCACTGACTAATGAATGACCCAGATTAAACTGCACCAAATCCACCAGCCAAGACCAGTATTGCTCGAAACCGCTGCGTTCTAGACCTAACTCAGCCCGCACCGCTTCTGCCGCCTCTTGGTTAACGTAATCATAGCCATAGCGCTCGGCGGCAATTTTATATGCCATGTCGCCAGGTAAAAAACGCATCATTAAAAATGTCAGTGTGCCGACCGCCCAAGCGACAAAGCCGGCTTGAGCGAATCGGTTAAGTAACAACTTAATCATTAAACTGCACGGCCTCGAGACGGTAGTTTAGCTCAAAAGGATCCAAGACTAATCCCGATAGATTGCGATTTACCGCGTTGTGCTGAGTACTGTACGCCACGGGGATCACCGGTAAATTGTCCGCCAAAATTCGAGCGACATCTTGCTGGTATTGATTGCTGTCTTGTTTTGGCGAGCTGATCAGGCTTTCAAGATGGTCACTCAAGGTGGCATTACTCCAATTCATGTGTCCCCAGTCACTGCCTTGCGGTTGACTAAAGTCACTGTACAACAAAGGCAAAGGCGTACCGGCCATGCCAAAGTTACGCGCGATCACCGCCAGCTCTAACGAACCATCATGGTGGCCAGAAGGAATGGCACTGGAGTTTTCAATCGACACATTGACTTCAATACCCACCTTGGCCAACTGGTTTTGCAACGCGGTGGCAATCAGAGGAAGCTCAGGGCGATTGGCATAGGTGATCAGGTTTAAACGAAAAGTTTCACCGTCTTTTTCCAACACGCCAGCCTCGTTTAACTGCCAACCTAATTGCGATAACAAGGCTTTGGCTTTCGCAATATCTTGCTGCTCGGCGATATCGTCTAAATGCCATGCCGCTTGGTTGGTATTAAACAGCTGATAGGCTTCACTGCCTGGGGCAAACAGCACAGAGTTAGCCATACCTGAGCGATCTAAGGCAAAACTGATCGCTTGACGGGCACGAACGTCCGCCAACAATGGGTGCGTATTGTTGACTTTGACTAAAATAGTACGCGGTAAATTGACACTCTCCACCACCGTGTTGTCATCCTCAGCTAAAGACTGCTTACTGATGGCATCAATGGAATAGGCAATATCGGCTTGGCCACTTTGTACTTGCAAGGCTCGGCTTTCTGAGCGATGACCGGCTTGATATTCGACGCGCTCAATACTCGCCACTTGCCCCCAATAGTCGGCAAACTTAGTCAAAGTCAGCTTATGGGGCGCCACCATAGAGGCAATGCTAAAAGGCCCCGTGCCATTAAGTGTAGTGATGTTACCGGCTTGATCGAAAGCGTCCGCCGACACCACGCCTAGAGTGAAGTGCGCCAAGGTGCTCAGCAAAGGCTGATAAGGCGATTCAAGCTCGATAATCACCTGATTGTCTTGTGCGCGAATGGCAGTGATCGGCGCATTTTTAATGATGCCGGGCTTGGCCTTAGCGTGGTTAAGAGACACCACAACATCATTGGCGGTTAACGGTTTACCATCGTGAAAACGCACCCCATCGCGAAGGGTAAATGTCCATTGGGTGCCCGTATCATTTTGGCTCCAACGGCTCGCTAAGACTGGCTCGATGGAACCGTCTGGGCGCAAGCCGGTTAACGATTGAGTGACGCCTAATCGGCTAAAGACACTGCCGTCTTTAGAAAGATCGACACCGTGAAATTCAAACGGGCCAGAAACCACTAAAGTCTTGGGGTTTTCATCACCAGAAAGCGATGTCCAGACAAAAAAGCCGCCCAACGCGGCGACCAACAAGAGAAGTATTTTTTTCATGACTAATGAAACAGTGAAAGATAGATTGGATTGATATGTTATATTATAACAAAGGTATAAATCAATCTTTTCATCGCGCCAATTCCTTTGCCATTTAGCCAAATTGCGACTCGAACTGCCATTAGACTAAATAACTATGCCTAAAAAATTAAGCAACAATAAAAACAATATAAAATATTGAATTTAAAATGCTTTATATCTGCATGTCCCCGCCAATTACCTGCCCTTTATCGCCCTGTTCGACTTTTTGCTTACTTCATTCACTCTTCAATTCACATAGGATAAAGGCCTTCGCTGCCTCAGCGTGACCAACCCATTTCAGGAGACACAATGACAATAAAAACAACCGACGTCCCCAATGACAGCTATCAAGATTCGCACCGTCCTGCTTCTGAGTTCGACAACCGCGAGCAGTATTTGGATCATGAACTGCAAATCATGCGACCTAAACGTTGGCGCCCTAACCTTCCCTTTCGCGATTACCGGTTTGAATTTGAAGACATGATCCCAGCCATGGCCGGCACCATTGGCAAAATTGTCATGGTAGGCGCCATTGCCGCCACTTTTGCCGCCCCATTGGGATTAGAAGCTGGGTTTATCTTAGAGAACGTACGCTACGAACTGATCATTGTTGCCCTGTTCATTTTGCTGTTTTCTGGCTTTATCTTGCCAAGCGCCAACCTGCCCGGTACCCATGGGCCTTTGATCCCACTCATTCCCATTGTCGTCGCCGCCGGTGGCCATCCGATGGCCTTTGGTTTGTTGATTGGGATCTTTGGTTTATTGTTGGCCATTTCTAAGGGCGGCAGTTTACTGGCTCGCTTGACTAGCCCAGGCGTATGCGGCGGTTTATTGCTTTATTTGGGCTTTGTCGGCACCATTTCACAAGTCAAAAAACTGTTTACCTGGGCGGACAGCATTCACATGAGCCACATCGCCTTTATTGTTATTTTGGCCACCATCGTGCTGTACGCCTTGCTTGAGCACTTTAAAAAACGTTGGTTAGCGGTGCCTTTTAGCTGCTTGCTCGGCGGTGGGTTAGCCTTCTTGCTCGGCGCGCCCTTCGAATTTAAAACCGCACCGGGATTACCCAACATGAACCCCGCTTATTGGTGGGGAGAGAACAGTGGATGGATGCTCGGCTTACCAACCTTTGAGAGTTTTATTGTGGTATTGCCCTTTGCTGTTTTGGCCGTGGCGATGTGGTCACCAGACTTTTTGGGGCATCAAGTGTTCCAAAAGATCAGTTACCCAGAAAAAACAGAAAAAGTGCAGATGAACATTGATGACACTATGTTCAGCGCGGCGATCAGACAAACCTTTGGCTCGCTGATGGGCGGCGCCAATTTCACCTCTTCATGGGGGACTTACATCGTGCCCGCAGCCATCGCCAAACGCCCCATTCCTGCTGGCGCTATTCTAACCGCGTTGTTTTGTGTGATTGCCAGTGTTTGGGGTTATCCGATGGACTTGGCCATTTGGCAACCCGTCTTGTGCGTGGCCTTGATCGTGGGGGTTTTTCTGCCTCTGTTAGAAGCGGGAATGGCCATGACTCGCGAGGGAAAAACCACCCAATCGGCGGCCATTGTGGTCTTTTCATCGGCACTGGTGAACCCGGCTTTTGGCTGGTCATTAACCATGCTGCTCGACAATTTAGGCTTAATTGGCTGTAAAGAGCGCAGTGCTGATCTCAATGCATTAAGCCGATGGATTATTCCATTGATCATGTTTATTGCTTTAACCGGCGTGATGGCACTGGTGGGGTTATTACCGGGGATCCCGGCAATAATGACCAGTTTTAGAGTCTAGCTCAAAGCAAGCCTTAAAACGTTAGGCGCAACACCGATACACGAGGAAACCACAAAACAAAAAAGCCAGTCACGTTATTGTGACTGGCTAATGCATTAGGTTAGCAATGATAACCGCTCGTCGTTAATTGGCTAATAACCTAGCCAACGTGGCAGTACCAAGGCAATTTCTGGAATATAAGCAATGATGATCACCGCCACTGTTGACATGATGGCAAAAGGCAAGGTCTTCGCCGTCACTTCTTCAAGCGGGGTATCGGAAATGCCTGAAGCCACAAAGAGGTTTTCACCCAATGGCGGCGTCGAGAAGCCAATCGATAAGCTACACACCATCACAATGCCAAAGTGCACCGGATCAATCCCCAGTGAATACGCCACGGGTAAAAGCACCGGCGTTAAAATCATAATCGCCGCCAGCGTTTCCATAAACATGCCGACAAACAACAAAAAGGCAATGATCAACAACCAGATAAGGTATATGTTTTCCGTAATGCCAAGCATTGACTCCGCGACAATCGCAGGGATTTGATTCTCAACCAAAATACGACCAAATGCCGTTGCGGTGAATAAGATCAACAACACGCGACCCGATAACCAGGTGGTGGTTTCAAGTGATTGAACAAATTCTGCCATTTTCAATTCTTTGTGGACAAAAATACCGATGAACAAGGTATAGAAAATAGCCACAATCGCCGACTCTGTCGGGGTAAATAAGCCAGAATAAATGCCACCTAAGATAACCAGTGGCGCCAAAATAGACCACACACCGGATTTTGCAGCCGCCGAGATTTTCTCTTTTGACCAACCTTCATCAGTCCCTTTATAACCAAGACGACGACAGCGGATGTAGTTTAATGTCAACAAACACGTTGCCATAACCAGGCCCGGGAAGAAACCAGCGATAAACATTTTCGGGATAGAAATACTTTGGAATTCACCAAATTTTTGGATCGCTTCTGGCGGTACAGCCAAACCCAGTGCCGATATGCCAAAAATGACCATTGGAATTGAAGGCGGGATGACAATGCCAAGGCCACCGGATGAAGCGGTAACCGCAGACGCATAGCCCTTATCATAACCGCGTTTCACCATGGCAGGGATCATCAACATGCCCACGGCGGCTGTGGTCGCCGGGCCCGAACCTGAAATCGCACCAAAGAACATACACGCTAGGACTGCCGCGGCAGACATACCACCGGTTACCGGCCCGGCAAAGCTTTCGGCTAAGTTGACCAAACGCTTTGAGATCCCGGAGGCTTCCATTAATGCCCCCGCCAATATAAAGGCAGGCAATGCCATCAGAGGGAACGAGCCAACAGAGTTAAACGCAATCTGGACGAATTTAATCGGGTTTTCATCCAAATAAAAGAACGAGGCTAACGCGGCAATACCCAGTGAAACCATGACCGGCGCGCCAAGGATCAATAAGGCGAGAAACGAGCCAAATAAAACCATAACTATGGATGCTTCACTCATCGTTTGTTCTCCATATTACCAGTTTGAGTTTTAGGCTCAGTGTGAACAGATTCTTCAGCGTGTTCAGTATTCATTAATTCATTCATTTCTTGTGACTCAGGATCAATCACATCGACCCCTTTAACTAACTTGAGATAATTAACTTGAATGATGCGAATGGTCATCAAAGTGAAAGCCAGTGGCAAGATGAAATAGATATACTTCATCGGGATACCCAAGGTTTGTGATTTCCAAAACAGGTTCATTTTATTGAAGACAAAATCACCGCTTAGGTAGATAAAGTAGCCGTTAAAACCGACCCACAACGCATCGGCAAGCAGTTCGCAAAAAGTGCTGACTTTTTTAGGTAACCACTTGTAGTGAAAGGTAACGCGGTTATGAGCTGACAATCTCGCCGCATAACTTGCACCAAAGAAGACAAACCATACAAATAGGTAAACGGAGAGTTCTTCACTCCACGTGATTGAAAAACCGAAAATCTCGCGCGTTAAAATTTGAACAAACAGCAAAGTAACGAAGGTTACCAACAACGCTCTGCAAATATAGCTCTCTATATTGTCCATTATCTTTAAAATTATTTTCATAATTTTTGTCGTACTCCCTTTATAGAGATCAGCCCTTTTTTATTTGAAATGGTCATTCTTTCTTTGATCCAGGATCAAAAAAGCAGAGTGTGTCCACTCTGCTTTTATTGGTTTTAGATTTCTTCTCTGCCTAAAGTACGCAGCAGTTCATTGATTTTGTCTTTACCGCCAACCTGCTCGTAGAACTCAGGCCATACGCCTTTTTGCGCTCTTTTCACCCACTCAGCTTCGTCTTCTAGCTGGTCGATTTCAAGGCCGTACTTCGCCACAAGCTCTTCTTTGATGCTGGCTTCTTGCGATTTGATCCAAGCAAGGCTGTGCTCTGTTGCTGCTTCACCGGCTTCTAGGATGGCTTTTTGAACGTCTTCAGACTGATCTTGGAAAACCGACTCAGACATAATCAGAGGCTCAAGCTGAAACAAGTAATGAGTTTCAGTCAGGTATTTTTGAATTTCAGCGAACTTCATCGAGTGAATAGCGGCATACGGCGTTTCTTGTCCATCAACGACTTTTTGCTGTAGGGCCGTAAAGGTTTCAGACCAAGCAACTGGCGTTGGGTTAATGCCTAGTGATTGGTAAGTCTTAATGATCAAATCACTTTTTGGTACACGGATAAAGAGACCTTGAAGATCATCGAGGTTTTTCACCGGGCGTTTTGAGTTAGTCAGCATTCTAAAGCCTGAGTAGCTCCATGCAATGATGCGAACGTTCGCTTCTTTTAACACGGTTTCAGCTAGAGATTTCTCAATATCGCTATTGATGATCGTTTCCGCTTGGTCAATATTTTCGAAAATGTAAGGAAGTGACAAAATGCCAATCGATGGGCTGAACGGAGCCAGGTTGTTACTGCCAAGAATCGACATGTCCAGAATGCCAAGTGACACATCGTTAACCGTCGCTTGCTCAGAGCCGAGCTGGCCATTGACAAAAATTTCGGTTTTGAATTTGTTATCGGTTTTTTCAGCTAGCACTTCAGAGAACTTTTTGCCCAGTTCTTCTTGCGCACTGCCACCACCGTCGCCTACTGCAATCTTCCATGTTGCAGAAAAGGCACTTGCCGACATCATCAAGCACGTCGCCAGTGAAATCGCCTTAAAAAATTTCTTCTTTTGCATATCCATTCCCTCATTAGCAATCGCAATTCACTTTACGATTATAGTCAAATTTGATTCCTTTCCGGAAAAGTGCTCTGTGTGTTACAGACCATTGTCGTCATTTTCAGAGAACCCATTGCTCGCATACAATCGATTCTATCTGCGGTCTTTCCTGTCTCAATCTCACCCTGACTACCGATAATCAACAGCGTGGGAGAACATTGGGTAACAAAGCCAAACCGTTCAATAACAAAATGGACCTAAGTATCTATTTAAATTAGCTATTTTTCAATCTTGTTCGCGTGTTTCTCACCCGGTCATTGAGCGGGTGTTGAAGAAATCATCGTAATAACAACATTAATAATAGAACACTCAACCTGCATTCAGGCTACTTATGACCATCGTCATAGTATAGAGCCAACTTTTTTAATTTTTGGTCCAGTCTCACAAGCATTGTACAGAAGGTATGATTTTTGCATTAATTTGGTGCATGGATAAACGGCCTCCCCGCGTTTTTACTGCTTTAACATCCCGACTACGACAAAGGCGCAAAGAATACGTTCATGAATGATTTTCTATTTAATATTGAGTTGCACGACAAAAGTACTTACCAGCAACAAATTCGTGAGAAATTGGTTGAGTTAATCAACCAAGATACCTTTGGTGACAGGGCGTTACCGTCAAGCCGTAAAATGGCGCAGTTAATTGGCGTCTCGAGAAATACCATCGTACTCGTCTGCGATAGCCTAATTGAAGAGGGTTACTTAATTGCCCGTAAGCGCTGCGGCTTATTTGTCAACCCTGAACTGCTGATCGAACCCAAACTCAAGCCATCGACTTCTCACCAAAATGATGCAGAAAACGCACCAAAATGGGGAGAGTTAATTAAAAAGCGCCCGAGTGAATTTAACGCTTTAAATAAAGACCGCAACTGGCGACGTTACCCCTACCCATTTATTTACGGCCACATCAATGTTGAAGAG
Organism: Vibrio sp. HB236076; assembly: GCF_040957575.1. Lineage (NCBI taxonomy): Bacteria > Pseudomonadati > Pseudomonadota > Gammaproteobacteria > Vibrionales > Vibrionaceae > Vibrio > Vibrio sp. HB236076. The sequence continues at coordinate 634,884 of NZ_CP162602.1, read as the reverse complement.
TTCCCACTTTATCAATGGCGCGAGTGTTCGCGCATTGCAGAAAGCCGCGGAAAATTGCATGAATGGGTAGAAGGTTACATCGATATGGATGATGCTGAATTGGTGACTCAGGTCCGTCATCACATTTTGACCAAACGCAGTATCATTGCTCAAGAAGATGAAATTCTCATCACTCTCGGGACACAAAACTCGCTGTTTCTACTGAGCAGTTTGTTGGGGAGTGAATCGGTTACCTTTGGGGTAGAAAACCCCGGCTATGTGGAAATGCACCATATTGTTTCGCTGAGCAACAGCAAGTTAAAAGCGCTCGATATTGATGACCAGGGTTTACAAGTGGGCGAGCAACTCAAAGGGTGTGACTACGTCTTCACCACCCCAAGCCATCAGTACCCCACGACCGTCACCATGCCCGTTGAACGGCGCAAAGCCTTACTGGAGCAAGCCTGTAAAGACAACTTTGTCATCATTGAAGACGATTATGAAAGTGAAGTCAGTTTTATTGAGTCCCCTCTGCCCGCGTTAAAAAGTTATGATCGCAACGACCGTGTCATTTATACCGGTAGTTTGTCAAAATCGCTGACTCCCGGCACTCGCATTGGCTACCTAGTGGCCAATAAAACCTTAGTCAGAGAGTTGCGTAAGCTGCGCCATTATCACTACCGCCACCCGCCGTCGAACAATCAGCGAATTACCGCGCTATTCATCAGCCAAGGGTATTACGACAGTCACGTTCGCCGTATGCGCCGTGTCTACGCAGAGAAATGGCAGTTGATGGAACAAGGGATCAGCCGTTATCTCCATCAATGTGAGATCCACTCAACACCGGGCAGTTTTTGCTTTTGGATTGGCTTACCCCATGGGATCACCGGTAAAAGTGTGATCGCAAAAGCAGCCGAACAAGGGATTTTGGTTGAGTCCGGCGACAGTTTATTTTTGCAAGATGATGCGCCGAAAAATTACATTCGCCTTGGGTTTTCCGCCATTAATAGCGCAAAGATATTAGAAGGCTTAGAAATTTTGGGTGAGATTGTTAAAGATAAGATTGCCCTAGCGAAAGAGGCATAATCTCGCTTTTTTCGGCTTCGGTTTATAACGGCTGACGTGTCACGTTTGGCCGTTACCCTGAAATAGAGCTTGATGACTCGTTACAGCGTGTTCAAGCTCCTTATTCTTGCAAGCAAATATCAACGCTGACGATGCCAATATTAAAAATAATTGTGAGGTTGATTTTTCGTCTTTTTCAGAGATGAGAGTAACCATAGAAAACGAAATCAGACGTTGGGCTAACCCTCATTCAATCACACCCAGCGCGACTCGTGAGTCTCCAATGCCATTTTTCAAACCGACTTAAATTTTCGTCCTACCCTTTTAAGTGTTAAAATCCTCGCAACAATGCGGTCATGGCTTCAAGTGACAGAATAACGGCTCTCGTTTGCTTATTTATTGGCGATTCTTTAAGTGCCCCACTTGAGCGGTTAGCCGCGTAACCATAAAAACAAAAGGCATATTTTTCAAATGGTTAACAACAATATTCAATGGTTTCCTGGTCACATGCACAAAGCGCGCAAAGAAATTGAGGAAGTGATCCCTCAAGTCGACGTCATCATTGAAGTCCTCGATGCCCGAATCCCATTTAGCAGCGAAAACCCGATGATCTCTGAGCTTCGCAAAGACAAACCAGTGGTCAAAGTCTTGAACAAACGCGACTTGGCCGACCCAGAGATGACCCAAGCGTGGATCGAGCACCTAGAAAAAGAACAAGGCGTTAAAGCCATTGCCATTACCACTCACGAACACAGTGAAGTTCAACAAATTCTCGACAAATGCCGTCAATTGGCACCACATCGTGAAGAAATCGGCAAAAACATTCGTACCATGATCATGGGGATTCCCAACGTGGGTAAATCCACCATCATCAACGCCCTGGCAGGACGCACCATTGCACAAACCGGCAACCAACCGGCGGTCACTCGCAGACAACAGCGGATCAATCTGCAAAACGGTATTGTCTTATCCGATACACCGGGAATGCTGTGGCCAAAAGTGGAAAACCCGCACAGTGGCTTTCGCCTGGCGGCCACCGGCGCTGTCAAAGATACGGCAATGGAATACGATGAAGTGGCGTTTTACACCGTTGAATACCTCGCCGCGCACTACCCAGAAAAACTGATTGAACGCTATCAACTCGACGAAGTGGCAGAGTCTGATCTTGAGATCATGGAAGACATCGGTCGCAAACGCGGGGCACTGCGCGCCGGTGGCCGGGTTGATTTACACAAGACCTCGGAAATCTTATTGCACGAACTGCGCAGCGGAACCCTTGGTAAAATCACCCTCGAAAAACCAGAAATGATCAGTGAAGAATTGATCGAAGCTGAGCGTGTGGCCGCGCAAAAGGCCGAAGAAAAAGCCAAACAAAAAGAAGAGCGCCGCAAGCGTTACCTAAAAAACAAACGCTAATTGAGCCATTGAGCGCTGCGCTTTCCTCATCGCGCAAAACAACAGAATGAAATGTGGCAGAATTAAGCAAGTAAAAAGATAAGAGAGAAAAAAGCGGCAGGGTATCACTGATACCGTGCCGCTTTTTATTTTCTCATATCCAATCAACGCAGTGCTTATTGTTCTGCGTCACACAAGGGGCGCGCTACAGCCGATTGTCATCGTGCAACTAAGACGCAATATGCCCACACAGCTCATCGACCGAATCCCAACTCACAATAATTTGCTCTTCGTCACTGCTGTCTATATCGGCTCCTAGCTCTTGATAGAACTTTAACGCCGCTTTGTAAGCCGAGGAAATTTTCAAATACACCCCGTTGCGATCAAAATGCTGCTTTTGCCAGATAGCGGCGCGTTTGACCAATTCACGCCCGATCCCTTGATGCTGTAAGCGCTCATCGACGTACAAGGCATCAATCAAACCGCCCCGCTCAAAGTCGTGATTGGCAAAAAGGCAAATCAAGCCAACTAGCTGCTCCTGTTGAGAAACTAAGATAACGTGCTGATTAAACGGCGGGTTGGTGAGTCGAGTTTGCCAAATTGCACACAATTCCTCGAATCGCTCTTTTGAAGCCTCGGCATCCAACGTCAAAGATTGACCGTAAATTTCACTGTTATTATGCAATTGCGCGACGGCTTCATAATCCTTATATTGCGCTAGAATAAATTCCATTTGGTAGTCCTTACCACTTTAAATATCTGTCTAAAACTTACACCATACTACCTTTTTACGCTTAAAAAGCAAAAAGTACCACCGTTAACCTGAATGACTATGCAGTAGTTTTGATCTTCATCAGGGTTTTCATTCATGATACTTTTAACCAACATGATTGACCCTTGTCGAATTTGAGCCATAGCATGACGGAAACTGCCCCGCCCCTTGCGGTGTACTACTATCGAGACAACTTTCAAACTCTCATTGAACACGCCCTGAGCTTTTCTCATTTATTGACGGAATGCGAAAAACAGTGGTTGGCAGACTACCAAACCCTAGCGATGCAAACTCAGTGTTTATTAGTCCGGATCTTATCTCGTAAAGGGCCTTATTATCGACAAGACAAGTTTCAATACCCCGAACTCGATGACATCGCAGCGCGCTTTGACGAATTACGAGCGCATGGGTTTATTGACTTCCCTGAAACATTGCCTTTCGCAGACATCGCCGACAAACTGACCAAAGGCGAATTGCAACCCCTGCTCAATGGCAATAAACACACCACCAAAAAAGCCTTGCTATCGCTGATTGAGCCGCAACACAACATCGATCAAACGCAGCTGCCATGTCCCTGCTTTTGCCTCCAGCAGGCTGAGATACTGCCGGTGCTGCTCGGGCTGTTTTTTGCCAATCACCGCCAAGACCTGTCGCAATTTGTTTTAAATGATCTCGGGGTACAGCGCTTTGAAGACTATCAATACACGGGTCAACACGCGTATTTTCATCACCGCTCTGAGCTCGATGCTCTCTTAACCATCAACCAAATTAAGCAAGATTGGTTTTGCAACCCCAATGCCGAGGTATCCACACTGCTCACTTGGTTACAAGCGGTCCCTGTCGCCGATTGTCACAAAGGGTTGCAACGAAAAAGCCAAGCCTTGATCAGCCAGTTGGCCCGCCAACTCGAAAGGCAGCAAGACGCCAAAGCCGCCATGCCGTGGTATCAACGCACTAACATGCCGCCCTCTCGTGAACGCCAAGCCCGCTTTTACCTGCAACAAGGCGAGTTCGACCAAGCCAAACGACTGCTCGATGAGATGCTGGCCACCCCTTTTGGCAAAAGAGAAACCATTACCGCCTACACCCTGCTCAAACAATGGCAAAAACGGGCTCAAGCAAGTGCCCTAGAGGGACAACCAAGGCAAGTTGCAACGGAAAACAGAGAAGACCTCGCCTTAAAACTGCAAGGCCAACGGGTTGAGCACGCCGTATGCCAACACTACCAGCAAGATGGTTGGCAATGCTTTTACAGCGAAAATCACTTTCTCAACGGCTTATTCGGGCTGGCGTTTTGGCACGTCATTTTCTCCCCAGTACCGTACGCCTTTATTCACCCTTTTCAATCTCGACCTTTAGATATGTATCACGATGATTTTTGCCAATCGCGACAACAAGCCATCCAACAAGTGTTTGAACACATCAAAACCCAAGGACTGACCGAGTGTCACGCCACCTACCAACAAAAATTCGCGATCCAAAACGACTGGGTACACTGGGGCGCCTTTGATCCACAGTGGATTGATCTAGCTGAACAGCACATTGAACGCTCAACATTGATTGGATTGTTTGAGTACCTACTGCAAGATTTGCGCGATCACAAAATAGGCATGCCCGATTTAATCGCGTTTAAAGACGGACAATTTCGCTGGGTCGAGGTCAAAGGCCCGGGGGATAAATTGCAACATCATCAGAAAGAGTGGCAAAAGACCATGACCCAATTGGGCATCGATTATTGCACCGCCTACGTCGAAGTGATCGATTAACAAAGTGATCGGTTAACAAAGTAAGCCAGTACAAAAAACCACCACATGGTCTATGATCAAATGGAAAGACTCGCCCCTTATACCTGTCACGGCGAAAAAGCGGTAACAACACCAAGGGGTACGCTAACGCATTACCAAAACTCACACCAAATACAATGGGAGGTTTTATGGGCATTCGCGAAAAAGTCGCCGCTTTGGAGCAACAAATTTACGTTGCGTACAGCGAAGGCGATTACCAAATGGTCAATCACTTAGAGCAACAAATCGAACGGTTACAAGGCTGGCAACACGATCACAGCGATGACCTACCACATCATTTTGTCGACCCTTGGCAAGACGATGAACGATAAGCCACCCCGACCTATCAAGCCAAGCCTCTCGCTTGGCTTTTTTTTTGCTGCCCCCCAACACTAAACCTTGTTTGTAGCGCAAAATTTTCACCAACAAATTCGATATTTCATGTACATAGTAAGGGATTTATGGTTTGCTATCAGCACTAAAATAAGGAACAGCCCTATGCAAAAAACCACTCGAACACTTGCCGAAAAAAAACACATTGCCCTAGTCGCTCACGACCATTGCAAAGCCGACTTATTGCGCTGGGTCAGTGAAAAAGCCGACCAACTTCGCCAACATACGTTATACGCCACTGGCACTACTGGGCATATGTTAAATGACAAAACGGGCCTTGAGATCCACAGTATGATCAGTGGCCCAATGGGCGGCGACCAACAAATCGGTGCGATGATCTCAGAAGGCAAATTGGACATGTTGATCTTCTTCTGGGACCCACTCAATGCCGTCCCACACGACCCAGATGTCAAAGCGCTGTTGCGGATTGCCAGTGTTTGGAACATTCCAATTGCCACCAACCGCGCAACTGCTAACTTTTTGTTTACCTCTGAACTTGTCAGCCAACAAGTTGAAATTGAAATCCCAGACTACCAAGCCTATTTGAACAGCCGTAAGTAATACCCCTTAAAACTAGGTATCACTGGGTATCGTTTGTAAAGCAACCTAATTAGCCCAAGTCTTCTGTACACCGTTAGGTTGCTCTCAACACGCTAGTCGCACGCGGTTTTGCCCATCAAGCAGCATTAACGCATTTGTGCAATCGGGTAATCCCCTTCAATTAACTCGCGCACAAACACCGAGCCCTGACCTTGATACGTAATCCAAACTTTTTCTTTAGCTCGCGTTAACGCCACGTAGAATAATCGCCGCTCTTCAGCGTATGGATAGGACTCGGCCCCAGCCGCCAAAGCTTGATTTAAGTGATACTGCTTCACTTTCGCTGGGAATTGTCCTTCATCAACGTTGAGTAAAATGACAAAATCCGCTTCTTTACCTTTACTGGCATGACACGTCATAAAGCTCAGCGACAAATTGGTGTAATAGCCTTGCCAGTCCGCCAGAGCATCGGGTTTGTGATAATGATTACGGCCCAGCAGCAACACCGTTTTTTTCGTGGTGGCCGACTGGTTGAGCTTATCTAAAATCGCCATGAGTTTGCTGGCATTGGCACACACCACCGCTTTTTGCTTGGTTTTTCTGGCGCTGTTGACTTCTTTGGGCAATTGGTCTGGGTTTTGCGCAATGAATTGATTGGCCACTTGACCAAGCTGACTGGGGTAGCGATACGTGGTATCGAGCTCGGCACAACTCGACATCGGGAAGCGCTTGGCAAAATCGGTCGTCAGTGTCACTTGCGCGCCGGTAAACTGATAAATCGATTGCCAATCGTCTCCCACTGCGTATAAGGAGGCCCTGCGCTGCTCATTGGCAAAACAAAGCGACTCAACAAGGGCCAAACGGTCTGGCGAGATATCTTGATATTCATCGACCAAAATATAGCGCCAAGGCGAGGTAAAGCTCTTTTTATTCACCACCGTGGTCGCTTTTGAGATCATGCTGGGAAAGTCGATCCACTGCTGGTCTTTTAACATGCTCTGCCAAGATTTATAACAAGGCCAAACTAAATTGAGTTCACTGATCAGCCGCTCTTCATCGGCGTGACCTTCTAGCTCAGCTTGCCACTCTTTTTTGCCCCAACCACAGCTGGCCAGATGCATCATTTGCTGATCAAGCCACTGAACTAATTTGGGATTCTCATATTGGCTTGCCAATTCATCATCGCCCTTTAAATAGGCAATGGGCCAACTCTGTAAGTGCTTTTGCCAACGTCTTAAACCCGCGGCATTGGTCGACCAATACTCTTTTAACCACTTTGAGCACCAAGCTCTTCTTTGTTCTTCATCACTCGATAACGGACACACTTGACAATCGTTTTGCCCATCTTGTGCCAAGATCTTCAGCCCCAACTGATGAAAGGTCGCGACGGTAATCGCACTGGCGGCTGCCCCGAGTTTTTTCTTGAGCCGCTCAGACATTTCTTGTGCCGCCTCGCGACCAAACGCCAACATTAAGATCTGATCACCACTGGCCAATGCCCCCGCGAGCAAATGCCCAACTTTGGCAATCAACACACTGGTTTTGCCACAGCCTGCACCAGCTAAAATCAAGTTATAATCGTCATTGAGCAAGACCGCTTTGCGCTGAGAAAGGTTCAGTGGCGCTGACTCAATTTGATCAAACAACGTCGACCACTCATCTAAACTGCTGTCGATCCAATGTTGGTTGCGAACGCTCAGTTGCTGGTCGGCTTGTTGTAGCCAAGGCGTTAACGCGCCAAAGCGGACCGGCATACGTTGCTTGGCTTCTTCGATCGACATCGGAATGTCTGCCAGAGCCTGACGCACTCGCTGCGCCCAGACATCCAGCGCTGAATGAGTCAAAAACGCAGGTTCTGCCAGCAGCGATTGCAACTCGGCTTCCCACTCAGGCAGACCTTGCATCAACGCTGTGCATTGATGATCATACCAGGCTTGATACGCCTCTAAGGCTTGGCGGGCAAAGGGCTTAACTTTGGCCCACGGCAATCCCTGAACACACCAGGCGTGTTGGCTGGTTCCTTCACGGTGGGCAAAAAAGGTCAAACTTCCCCACAGCAAGCCGCGTTTTACCGTGATCTCTCCATTCCAAACAGAAAAGGGGATCCGCTCTTCACAATAGCGCGAGATAAGGACAACGGCGTTTGACTCAAGCTTGACCTGATAATATTCATGTTGAGTAAAAAATTGGGCTTTGGGCGTGGCAACTAACTGCATCCGCGTGCTCTGGTATCCAAGTAACGAACAATAGGTAACATCTTGATTGTCTGGGTATGAATGTCAATATTTTAGCGATTATTTTGTCTGTTAATTGACTTGGCATATTGTGAACTGCGCCACATTTCTGTATTTTCTAGGACTACCCGTGATAATAGCCATGATTCATAAGGTTTTGCCTCCCATGTTGCAATCGCTGCGCCACCTTTGGTCCAATAAAACCATCAATTACTCTTTTATGATGTTGATCATTTTGCTCGGCGTCATTTTGCCTTGTTGGTATTATCAGTTAAATACTTGGGTCACCCCTTTGATCCTCGGCGTGATTGCCGCTGCCCTAGCTGAAAGCGACAGCTCGGGGACCGGACGGGTTACCTCTCTGCTGCTGACGTTTATTTGTTTTGCCACTGCGGCTTTCTCGGTTGAGTACTTGTTCGATAAGCCCCTGTGGTTTGCCATTGGCCTTTTTGTCTCCACCTTTGGCTTTATTATTCTCGGCGCGATTGGGCCACGCTACGCCAGCATCGCGTTTGGCTCGATACTTTTGGCCATCTATGCCATGCTCGGTACCCATGGTCCAGACGACATTTGGCTGCAACCCTTATTGCTTCTTAGTGGCAGCAGTTGGTATTACCTGATTTCCTCACTGTGGCGCCTGTTGTGGCCAACCCAACCAATCCAACAAAGTTTGGCGCATATCTTTGAACAAACCGCGCATTACTTTGAAATTAAAGCCGAGATGTTTCACCCCACCGATAACATGTCACCACAACCATTTCGAGTTGAAGAAGCCAAACGCAATGGCAATTTAGTCGCTGCGCTTAACGCCGGTAAATTGACTTTCCTCAACCGAGCGAAACACGGCCAAGTGACAGGCAGTGGTATGCGTTATCTCAATATCTACTTTCACATTCAAGATATTCACGAGCGGATCACCTCATCTCATTATCGCTATCAAGATCTCGCCAGTGATTTTAAACACAGTGATGTGCTGTTTAGAGTCAAGCATTTATTGCAAACTCAAGCTCAATGCTGCCGCGACATTGCCCACTCGCTCAAAGTGGGCAGTGCTTATCACCACAACGCCAAGTGCAGCGACGCCCTCAGTGCTTTGCAGCAATCTATCCAGCATTTGAACGATCAAAACAATCCTTCATGGCAGAGCTCACTACGCCAACTAGAGTACGTTTTTCAAAACTTAACCACCGTGGAAAGCTTGCTTAATAACATTCACAACCCAGATGTGCCCGATCTTGAAGACATCCAACTTAGCGACTCGACCCCGAAAAACGGACGCGAAGCCCTAAGTCGTATTCGCAGCCATCTCAACATCGACTCCTTGCTGTTTCGTCACGCACTGCGACTCGCCATCACTTTGACTCTGGGCTATGGCATTATCCAAGCGTTTGATCTCGACCGCGGTTACTGGATCTTGCTGACCACCTTATTTGTTTGCCAACCCAACTACAGCGCCACCAAACAAAAATTGGCCCAGCGTATTATCGGCACCATTGCCGGCCTGCTCATCGGTTGGTTATTACTGGTTATTTTTCCTTCCCAAGAAAGCCAAATGGCCTTTATTGTTGTAGCAGGTGTGTTATTTTTTGCCTTTAGAATCAACAACTACAGTTATGCCACTGGCTTTATCACCCTAATGGTATTGTTCTGCTTTAATCAGTTAGGACAAGGGTTTGCGGTGATCAGCCCACGTTTATTTGACACTTTAGTCGGCTGTGGATTGGCCGCGTTCGCCTTGTGGTATATCTTGCCCGACTGGCACTCGCGCAAAATTAATAAGGTGATGGCCGAAAGTGTTCATGCCAACTTACAATACTTAAGTCAGTCAATCAGCCAATATCGGATTGGTAAAAAAGACAACTTGGCCTACCGAGTCGCGCGCCGCGATGCCCACGACAAAGACGCCAATCTCGCAGCGGCCATCAATCATATGTTGGCAGAGCCAGGTAAATACCAAAAACACACTCAAGAGAGCTTTCGCTTTTTGTCACTCAATCACGCCATGTTGAGCTACATATCGACCCTAGGCGCTCACCGTAAGCGCATCAATAACGAGCGAGCACACACGTTAATATTCGACGCTTTTGACAGTATTTACCAACATTTAAACTACCTTGAACAGCAATTTGAACGCACCAGCCCCAACGAAATTGAACGGCTATCCAACTTGGATGAAAACGACATCGAACAGCGCCTGGCACAATGGCACGACGACGACTCGGCAACGGTGAAGCTGGTTTTGCAACAGCTGTCTTTGATTTATCACATGCTGCCAGAGATGCACGATCTCGCCAACCGTTTATCGGCAGCGCAGCACCTTGAACAATCCGCTGAAAGTGTATAAAATCTAAGCAAAGCAACACAAGTAAGGTGTCCTATGGCTATTTCCGGAATCGGTTCAGGGTATTCGATGTTACAGCAGTCTCAGCAGATGGCGTCGTCTGCGGCTGAGACGCTCGCGAATAATTCCAACAACCAAAAGCTCGACACCCCCTCTCAAGACCTAACGGCTTCAGGGCAGCAAAACCCCAATACCGCAACCAATCAGGTCCTTTCTGCTGAAGGTGACGCCAAGCAAGCGTCTTCCGATGGTCAAAATAAGCCGACTGTATCCAACCTAGACGCTTTGCTTACCTTAAACCAAGCGCAAAACTACAATGCCATTGGCGCGAAAGTGATCGAAAACAGCAACGAGCGCCTCGGTAACCTCATCGACATTCAAGCGTAAGAAAACGCCGGCTAAGCGCCATAAGTCACGTCAACCAATACCCCCCCCCTTTCTGTCTCTATCAACACGGCGTGTAAACTCGCATTGATGCCTTTCATCATCGATCAAAAAAAGTAAACGTTTGCGTAATCGCTAACCCTCACCAATTGCGCTTTTGCCACTTTTAAGGGCGTCTTTGCACTGATATAGTGCCAGCGTTCCATTCGAGGCAAGGAATCCCTCAAACTCTCACGATGAGAAGAATGGCAAAACCCGGTCGTCACCCCATACTGTTATGGGCTTCTTTACCAATAACACTGACCCTACATCGTGTTTTAAAAGAAACGACCCAAAAGTAACAAATTTGAGGGAAAAAGCATGGAAATCAATGCTATCGAAATGTTTGGTTATGTTGCGTCGGTTATGGTTGCACTGTCTTTAACCATGAAAGACATCGTACGCTTGCGTGTGTTAAACCTGATTGGCTGTGCGCTGTTTGCCAGTTACGGTCTGATGATCGACGCTTGGCCGGTTGCCGCCACCAATGGTTTTATCGCCGTCGTCAACGTCTACTACTTGACCAAGATGTGGCTAAATAAAAATCAAAAACAAGCTCCGCTGAGTAAAGCGCGCGCTTAATTTCATGGCAAAGCCGTGACTGAACGGCCAGTCAGCTGCACTTTTTTGTGCATAAAAGCCCTTTTAAAATCGCGACCATGCCGCCAGAGTGGGTATTCATGGTCGCGATTTTTGTTTATGATCGCGCGAGAGTCGTTTTGCACAACACGCCACTAAAACAGGGGATCATAGCGATGCTAATTAGTGAAGTTGCAGAAAAAACCGGATTATCCAGTAAATCCATTCGTCTTTACGAGCAAAAAAAGATCATCAGTGCCCCGCTTCGCAATGACGCGGGTTATCGCATTTACCAACACAAACACCTAGAGCAATTGCAGCTGATCGCCAATGCCAAAAAAATGGGCTTTGGTTTAGAGCAGTGCAAACAATTGATCACTTTAGCGGAAAACCCAGACAGAGCCAGTCGAGAAGTCAAACAGCACGCGATCGACAAGCTCAACCAAATCCGCGCGCAAATTGAGCAATGGCAAAGCATGGCGGATACGTTATCGTCTTGGGTTGAGCAATGCCCAGGGGATGATCAAAGCCAGTGCCCGATCATAGAAAGGATGGCCAGCGCACCAGTCGATAAAACGTGAACCTGTCACCTAAACACCGGCTAAGCTTGAGGCTTCAACCCGGCAATAATGGTTTCAACGACAAAACGCTCAGCCTGATAAAACTCATCATCTGTTAACGACTTACCTTTGATAAGCGAAATTTCCGCTTCGTAATCGGCATAAAATTGCGTGGTGCCCCAAATCATAAACAGCAAATACAAGGGCTCAACCGGTTTAATTTTGCCCTGCTCGACCCAGGCTTGAATGACATTGGCTTTTGATTGTGTCCACTCAATCACGGGCAATTCAATGTCGTTGCCAATGATGGGCGCGCCTTGAATGATTTCTTGGGCAAAAATCTTGGCCGCCTTAGGGTGCGAGCGGCTGTAACGCATTTTCGCCACGATGTATTCTTCTAAAATGGCAAACGGATCGTCTTTGGCTTCTTGCTCGGCAAAGCCTTCATTCCACATCGTGACAATGTCTTGTAAAATGGTTTTGTACAGGCCTGTTTTCGATTTGAAATAATAAAGCACATTGGCTTTAGGCAGGTTGACGCTGTCGGCGATCCCTTGGACCGATGTGCCTTTAAAACCATTTTTTACAAACTCATCCGTCGCGGCCAAGATGATTTTTTCTCGATTTCGACGGCGAATTTCACCCGCAGGTTTCGCACTTTTTTTCACCAATTCAATTTCCATGTGTGACCGGCACTCCTCAATCATTCACTGGTAGCATAACCAAAGCTCGTGGCATTGAGCAAACTTTATTGCTCAGCCTGTGCGATGGTCAATCACACTCACCGCCCATCAGCCCAAGCGCCAGTCTATACCAAAAATGCACCCTATTGATGCAATTGCACCAAAATATACCATAACAACAGCGTGTCGATGAGCATACTCATGCCAATTTGATGTCAGTAAAATTGGCAATTATCATTAATTAACAGACTGTTATAAATTTTCTCACAAAAAACTCGACCAAGTGGTCAAGTTTTTGCTTTAATATAACCTAAATAACGATTTGGTCAAATACCAAGCTAAGAAGACGCAGCTTCACCTTACTGGTGTGAGCCTAAGGAAAAGCGTCAAAATAACAAAGTGAGGATGTTATGCTTGAGCTCATGATTAACGATGAGATCGTAACGGTTGATTCGGCTCGTGCAGATACGATGTTACTGCCCTTTCTAAGAGAGCACTGCGATCTAACCGGCACCAAAGAAGGGTGTGCGAGTGGCGATTGCGGCGCCTGTACTGTGGTAATAGTAGAAAGCGACCCACAGCACGGCCTGGTTCACAAAAACATCAACGCCTGTATTACGCCCTTGTATGCGTTGCACGGCAAACAAGTGATCACCGTAGAATACCTGCGCCAGCCCAAACAGTTGCATCCCGTCCAACAAGCGGTGGTGGATGCACACGGCAGCCAATGTGGTTTCTGTACTCCTGGGTTTGTGATGTCTATGTATGCGCTATCTAAGCAGCCCGACACGGTAGAAAACCCGATCGGATACTTGGGGGGCAACTTGTGTCGTTGTACCGGTTATGGGCCACTCATCGAGGCAGCAAAAAAAATTCAGCAACACAGCGGCGACCCGATTGCCGAGCGTGAGCCACAAGTCAGTCAATGGATAGATTCCGTCTCTCAACTGCAAGCGTCTCATTATATTGCTCCGCAAGATCGTCTCCAACTGGCGAAAGCGCGTGCCCAATTACCCGATGCGCCCTTTATCGCAGGCGGTACCGACCTATCCCTGATCGTGACTCAACAATTACAAGACATTCCTGCACTGATTGATGTGAGCCAAGTCAAAGAGCTCAATACCCTAGAGCGCAACGAGAGCTATCTCACCCTGGGCGCGGCCGTCCCGTTATACAAAGTTCATCAAGCCATGAAATCGCTCTTTCCATCGACGGATGAACTGTTTGATCGCCTTGGCAGTTTGGCCATTCGTCACCGGGGGACACTCGGCGGCAGTTTAGCGCACGCTTCACCCATTGGCGATGTCGCGCCTTTGTTGATCAGCCTCAACGCCGAAATCACCTTGGATAATGGCCAGCAAAGACGTTCATTGGCGGTCGAAGATTTTATTACCGATTATCGTCAAACCGCACTGCGCGCGGATGAGTGGATTGAATCGATTGATATCCCCTATTTAAGCGCCAAAGACCGCCATGCTATGTATAAGATCAGCAAGCGTTTTGAAGACGATATTTCAACCTTGACGTTGGGGATTTTGATCCGCCCCGACACCAGTGGCACGATTCGAGAATGCCGTATTTCTGCCGGCGGGATCGCAGCCAAAACTCGTCGCTTAACTGAGATTGAATCGCTCTTTATCGGCCAGCGTCTCGAAAGGCCGCTCATCGACCAGGTTAAACAACAGATAGCCAGTGTGATCAATCCGCTCAGTGATGTTCGCGCCAGCGCCGATTATCGCATTAAAACCATGGCCAATTTATTTGAGCGCTTTTACTTAGAACAACAACAAATCGAGACTCGGGTGGTGCATTATGCGTAAGCTAACACAAATCAACGTAGGCCAACCGGCACTTTCTTCTAACGTGGTTGGCAAAAGCCGGCAACACGAGAGTGCCAGTAAACAAGTCTGTGGTGACGCGCCTTTTATTGATGACTACCCAACTCCCAAGGGCTGTCTTCACGCGGCGGTGATTGTGAGCACCATCGCCAAAGGTACCATCACATCCTTAGATCTAAGCGCGGTTTCGGCCAGTCCTGGCGTTGTCAAAGTGGTGGATCACACTGCCATTCCTGGCGAAAAAGACATCGGCCCCATTTTTAAAGGCGATCCTTTATTGGTGTTTGACAATGTGATTAAACACCACGGGCAACCTATCGCGTTCGTGCTGGCGAAAACCGAACGACAAGCATGGCAAGCGGCGCAAAAAGCGCAGATAGAATACGACGAAGAGAGCGCCAGTGTCGACTTTGCCTCTTCTGTGCATCTGCCGCCATTGTTGCCAGTACATACCATGGCAGAGCAAGCGCCATCGCAGTCCCCCTCTGAGAGCAACAGCAGTGAAACCCTCACTCTCGAAGGCGATATACACGTTGGTGGTCAGGAGCACTTTTACCTAGAAACTCAAGCCAGTTTGGCCGAAGTAGCGGAAGATGGTGGTATTTTCTTGCGCTGCTCGACGCAAAACCCAACCGAGATCCAAAAACTGGTCGCCGAAGTATTAGCGATTGATTTTAACCGCGTCACCATTGATATGCGCCGGATGGGCGGCGGCTTTGGCGGCAAAGAAAGCCAAGCGTCCCATTGGGCTTGCTTTGCTGCGTTAGGCGCGATTTTAACCGGAAAAGCGGTCAAAATCCGTTTACCGCGCCGCATCGATATGACGGCAACGGGCAAACGTCACCCCTTTTATAATCAGTACCAATTACGTACCGACAAAGATGGCATTATTCAACAAGCGGACATTCAGATCCACGGTTTGTGTGGGCACTCGCCTGATTTGTCCGATGCGATTGTCGACCGAGCCATGTTTCACGCCGACAACGCCTACTACCTAGGTCAGAGCCATATTCAAGGCCACCGCTTAAAAACCGATACCGTGTCACACACAGCGTTTCGCGGCTTTGGCGGCCCGCAAGGGATGGTGTTAATCGAAAAAGCCATGGAACAACTGGCGATAAAAACCGGACAAGATGCCTTGGATTTGCGGTTAAAGAACCTGTATCGACCTGGCAAGACCACCACGCCTTATGGTATGGAAGTAGATCAACACGACACGCTCAAGCAGGTGATGGAGGATCTGGCACAAAGCTGTGATTATCGCGCGCGACGTCAAGCGATCCGCGAGCACAATCGCAACCAACCGGTCGTGAAGCGCGGTTTAGCCCTGACCCCGGTTAAGTTTGGCATTTCCTTCACCGCTCAGCACCTCAACCAAGCAGGTGCCTTGATGCACGTCTATACGGATGGTTCGGTGCAGGTATCCCACGGCGGCACCGAAATGGGCCAAGGCCTGCATACCAAAATTCAACAAATTGTTGCTCACGCTTTGGGGATCGATTTTGACAAGGTCCTCGTTACCTCAACGCGAACCGACAAAGTGCCCAACACTTCGCCGACGGCGGCTTCATCCGGGACCGATTTAAACGGCATGGCTGCCTATAACGCGGCGATGATCATCAAAGAGCGGGTGATTGAATTTGCCAAAGCGCATTATCAGTCTGAGCAGGTGCACATTGAAGATGGCCTAGTGCATTGTGATGGGCAAGCCTTGCCTTGGGCAGAGGTAGTGCAAAAAGCCTATTTAGCGCGGGTTTCCCTCTCGACCACTGGGTTTTATAAAACGCCGAAGATTCACTACAACCGCCAAACCGGCAAAGGACGCCCGTTCTTTTATTTTGCCATTGGCGCTTGCTGCTCAGAAGTCAGCATTGACACGCTAACAGGAGAGATGAAAGTAGAACGCGTCGACATCTTGCACGATGTAGGACATTCACTCAACCCAGCGATTGATATCGGTCAGATTGAAGGCGGCTACATTCAAGGGTTAGGTTGGCTGACGACAGAGGAGTTGGTCTGGCACCCTGAATCGGGGCGCTTATTGTCTGACAGCCCAATGAACTACAAAATCCCATCGATTCACGATTATCCGAATCAGATGAACATTGCTCTATTTGATAAAGCCAACCCAGAGCACAGTATCTATCGCTCAAAAGCGATTGGAGAGCCTCCTTTTATGCATGCCATCAGTACTTGGTGCGCCATTTACGATGCGGTTGCAGCGGTTGCTGACCACAAGCAGCCACCAGTTTTGCACGCACCTGCAACAGGGGAAGCGATATTAATGGCCTGTGAATCATTGCGCCAACCATCACAAGAGGTAAAACGTCATGCCGATGCCACCCTCAAATAACGCCTTATCGATTGGCGATATCCCCAGCCCTTTTAGCTCGGGGCTCAATTGGTCTAAGGCTTGCGCACAACTCAATCAACAGGGTGAAGCGTTTTGTTTGGCGACCGTCGTGGCGGAAGTGGGCTCAGTGCCTCGCTCGGTAGGAGCCAAAATGGTGATCACAAGCAAAGCTCAATACGACACACTTGGTGGTGGTAACCTCGAGTTTCAGGTGATCCAAAAGGCGCGCGAACAGTTAAATAACGGCGAGCATTCGATGTCGATTGAACGCTTTTCACTTGCTGCCGATTTAGGTCAATGCTGTGGCGGTGGCGTGCAAGTATTAATGGAGTATCACCAATGCCAACACCTGCCCATCGCCGTATTTGGCGCAGGCCACGTAGGGCAAGCGTTGGCGGGGATTTTAGCCGCCATGCCGTGCCAATTAACAATCTATGACAATCGCCCGCAATGGCGCGAATCGTTGATCCAACAAGGGATATCAGCGCAAGGAGTTGACGACCTGAACCAATTGCTCAGCGACATGAGCCCACAAACGAAAATTGTAGTGATGACCCAAGATCACCAGCTCGATTATGACATTGTACAACAAGCGCTGGCGCTCAATAAATTTGACTATGTCGGTCTGATTGGCTCTGAAGGCAAAAATCAACGTTTCCGCTTCCGGTTACAAGAGCAATTAGCCACCCCTGATTTGCTCTCGCCGCTCGTCTGCCCCATCGGCCACCCCGATATCCATGGCAAATTGCCCATGCAAGTGGCCGTATCGGTGGCAGCAGAGCTTAATCAATGGATGACAACCACCGCCCCCCAACATCGCGATACTGCCAGCTCGAGCTGGAAAGAGGTTAATCAAGTGCGAAAAACATTGGCAAACACAAAGGTATTTTCACAATGACCATCCACATAGACCCATTACAATGGCCGCAATTGTGCAGCAGTGTGCGCTGGCAAACCCTGATGCAAGCACAAGCGCCATTTGAGAGTGAGTACGCCTTTAAGCAAGCCGCGTCGGCGTCTTTTGCCAAGCTCAATGAAAGCGATTGGTTAGAAGCCTTTGCCGGTCACCCGATGATTGGCGATATCGAAAGCCTGGCAAAGAAATACGGTCACGGCAAAGCGCTGAGTGAAAAAGAGCAAGCGCAGGTCTCAGGGGCCGAGCGCGAGGTACTCGAAAGTTTGCTGGTAGACAATCAAACCTACCGTGACAAATTTGGCTTTATTTTTATTATCTTTGCTTCAGACAAAACCGCAGAACAAATGCTAAAAGCCCTGCGCGACAGAATCAACAACCGCCGCGAGCAAGAATTAGAAAATGCATCACAAGAACAGATGAAAATCACGCTCAACCGCATGGAGGCCCTATTATGAGCAGTTTGAGTTGTCATATTCTCGACACCACCAACGGTTTACCAGCACAAGACGTGGTCATTCATTTACAGACTCTCGACGGTGCGCGTCTTGAGAGTCAAACCACCAATCAAGATGGCCGAGTGTCTTTTTCTCATCCGCTTGAAAAAGACGATTATTGCTTGCGTTTTGAAGTCAAGCCCTATTGTATCACCCACTTCAAACACGCTTTTTTCCCGTTTATCGATGTGAACTTTACCATCAGTGATGAAAGGCACTATCACATCCCATTACTCCTTTCTCCCTTTACGTTTTCAAGTTACCGAGGCAGTTAATCATGGCGTTAAGTCTACATCGCGGTGCCATTCTTCACTTTCCCACCGCCACTCATAACCCAGCCGACGATCACGTGTACCATGCCGATGGTGTGTTACTGATCGACGATGGCAAGATCCTCGCGCTGAGTTCAGCCGAGCAATTTTTTGCAGCAGACGAAAACCAGCACTGGCTCAATAGTCCTAATTATATCAAGCATCAAGGGCTCATTTTGCCCGGCATGATCGACAGTCACGTTCATTTCCCACAAATGGAAATCATCGCCAGTTACGGCAATCAATTGCTCGATTGGCTCAACCAGTACACCTTCCCTGCCGAATCTCAATTTGGTGATCAAGCCTACGCTAATCAACAAGCCGAGTTTTTTATTCAGCAGTTGTTTAAACACGGCACCACATCGGCCTGTGTTTATGCCACGATTCACCCTGAGTCCGTCAATGCGTTCTTCGAACAAGCTCAAGCTCACCACGCCTGTATGATCGCCGGTAAAGTGATGATGGATCGCCACTGCCCAGACAACCTGCGCGATGAAGCGCAGCAAAGCTATCATCAAAGTAAGGCGCTCATCGAACAATGGCACAAAACCGACCGGTTATTGTATGCCGTGACGCCAAGGTTTGCGCCCACCAGCACCCCTTTACAGTTACAACTGGCTGGTCAATTGGCTACCGAGCACCCCGATACCTTTATTCAAACCCACATCAGTGAAAACAAAGATGAAATTGCTTGGGTTGCCTCACTCTACCCAGAGAGCAAGGATTACCTCGACGTCTACCAACAAAATAACCTCGTGCGCGAGCGCTGTTTACTTGGTCACGGTATTCACTTGACTGAACGTGAGAAACAAGCGATTGCCGACACCGGTGCGAGCATCAGTTTTTGTCCGTCTTCTAACCTGTTTTTGGGCAGTGGTTTATTCCCGTATTTTGAAGCGAAAGAGAGGGGCATTCCTGTGTCGATTGCCAGTGATGTGGGCGGCGGAACCAGTTTGAGTTTGTTTGCCAATCAATCGGATGCGTATAAGATCTTGCAGTTACAAAATCAGAGCCTCAACCCATTTGAGTCGCTCTACCTTTGTACTCAAGGCGCAGCGGTGGCCATGGGACTGGAACACGATATCGGCAACTTAAACCAAGGAACGGCTGCCGACTTTATCGTTTTAGACACCCAAGGCAGTGACATGTTGTCGCAGCGTTTGCAAAAAACCACCACCTTAAGCGAGGCTCTGTTTGCGTATATTGTGCTTGGCGACGACCGCGCGATCGAAAAAACTTATGTCGCGGGTAAGCAGGTGTACCAATCAACGCTTACTGCTGACAATCGCACTGCGGTGAGTTAACCCATTTGCGGTTTACCTTGCGATAGCGACGGGCTTGCCGTTCATTCATAAGGCATAAAATAAAGGATCATTGGCACTGATTGATACATCCAACTCCCAATCCGCCAATGATCCTTCTCTTTTCTCGACCTTTAGCGGCGAGTTTTAACCATTATCACCAACCGACATTAAAGAAAACTGTGAGCGCGAAGCGTTTGGTCATTAGGTTTGTTTTTATCTTGTTGCCATGCTCCTACGTGGTAATGAAAAGATCTTGCTTTGTAAAGACACTCCACTCAAGTCTAAGCCGGCGAAAAACAATACAACACACTTAAATTAACACTGCTAAATGTCATAAGATCAAGCTCAAACCCCTTCTTCATTTCCTTGCTAGCATTCAGGCTTTAAGCTGTATCGTTGCGCTTTTTGAATAGCTTTACTCATCAAAACTATCACGACAGCTCCAACCAAAACTGGCGTAAATAAGAACGACCACCCATAACCAGACAACATAATTAAAATGGGATTCGCGCCCGCTGGTGGGTGTGTTGTTTTAGACAGCAACATACACGTAATGCCTAACCCGGTCGCCACAGATAAACTCAACGGTGTGACGCCGACATATTGGGAAAACACGATACCAATACTGGCAGTGATCAAATGACCCAAAATGACATTTTTGGGCTGAGCCAGGGGGCTACTTGGCAAACCAAAAACGAGCACCGCTGTCGCCCCAAACGGAGCCATAACCAAAGCTACACTTTCCATATTAGCCTCTGCCATCAAGAGAAGACCAAGAGTTATTGAAGCCCCTACTCCTGCGACTAAAGCAGACAAATAATGATTCATAAAAACCTCACAATCAAAAGTAGACCAATCTGTCTACACGCAATTGTAGACAGATTGGTCTACTTTTGTCAATATAGGTAAAACGGCTTTGAGGTATCTTTATGAGTAAGAAAAGGGATTTGCTATTAACAACCGCATTAGAGCTTTTTTACCGTCACGGTATTAACTCCATTGGAATTAATGAAGTAATCAAGGTTTCTGGTGTGGCGAAAAAAACGCTATACAGTCACTTCAACAGCAAAGAGGAACTGGTATTAAAGGCTTTAGAAAAAAGGCACTTTACTTTTATACAGTGGTTGCAAGCTAAGCTTGAAAACACAAACAATAATAGCGAGGTGATCGAAACACTGTTTTATTCTTTAAAAGATTGGTTTGATGGCAAGGAGCCTGAACTTGGGGATTTTAATGGATGTTTCTTTATCAATACTGCGGCAGAATTCCATGATACGAACAGTGAAATGTCTAACTATTGCCGTTTCCATAAAGCACAAGTACGCCAATTAATACAAAGCAAGCTAAGTGGAGATTCTGAGGAATTGCTCAATGCGATATGTCTGCTAAAAGAAGGGGCAATCACAACAACTTACATGACGGGCGTCAGTGATCATGTAATAGAAAGTAGCGTGAAGATCTTACATCGCCTTGAATGCTAAAACCTGACCAATATCTTAGGTCAGTAATAACTATAATTTGATATTTTTATTTATTGAATCAATCAAGCGCATTATATTTGCCGTGGCGCAAAAATAATAATCGCCATGCCAAGCAGCGCGACCGAGGCACCGATGATTTCACCCAGTTAGTCACAAAATCACTTGGCAATAATGGCGTATCGGCGCCTCACGTATACCTGTAGGTTGAGAGAATTACAAAGGGATCTGCTAATGCCTTATTAAGTAACCCGAACTACACTAGCTAACATCCCACATTTCTTATCAAGACCACACCCGACATAGACCAAAATCGCAGAGCGTTGAAGGTCTATTTGAATGGTTTGTATGGATCATCAGCACAGGGAGTGTTTGTTGTTATATACACAAAAACAATAAGCCAAAAAAATTTGATTTCTTACCATCAATTTCAATATAGCCAGGCTTGGGAATTATTTTTCCCGATGCAGTGGTTTTAATTAAATACTGCATCATGAAGGTTTTTCCTTTCTTAGACTTTGCATTAACTTCAACTATATCTTGTCCATCTTTTGTCTCAAACTTAGACCATTTTATTTCACTGTCGTACTTTAAAGAGAGAGTATCTTCAAATGATAGGTCAGAGCCATCACAGAAATTCGAGTTTTTAATTTGTGAAATAGAATCATTACCACATGAAGATAACATAAGTATTAAACTAACAATGGACATCAACTTTCCAATTCTCATTTTAACTTCCTAATTTTTTATATGATTTTTATTCTCGCCTTGAATCTTGGCTACCCTGATCGAAGTGTAAGTGAACCGCTGATTCTGGCTTTCTTTTCCAATAGATCATTGTAAGTGCTGAGAGAACAAGATATTCAATCATTCTCTCCGACATTGACCAACGCACAATTTTACGCGTATACCAACCCATCACCACCGACAAAAATAAGAAGCCATCATGGATGTGGATATACGTAATATCGCTGACCAACCACTGGTTAAGTATCTCAACCTCGAATTGACGATTAAGCACATTGGGTTTAGAAATGAATTCATACCCCTAGTAATCGACTTTGCGACGCTTGTAACCTCGTAATGCCTGAATCTTTGCACCTGTCATCTGTCTCAATACACGATCTCGACCACATTCAATATGCACCTCTTGTAAATCAGGGTGAAGATTGCGGTGGCCATGCAAACCACCGCTTTCTAACCAGAGTTGTTTAGTCTTTGTCAGCAAGTGGCAATCTTCAATCTGCCGTTTGCTGTGTGGGGCTTTAAGCCCAGCGTAATAACCACTGTGAAGCAGATTACATGGTCGGGCTCGGGCTATAACACACACATAGCTGTTTACATTGAACTCCTCAGTAGGGATAAGTTTTAGCTCACTTGCATCAAACCAAGGTTTTATCGCTCATTATGGCGTGTTTACTTTTACGGCATCAAAATCTTTAAAGTTTGTCATTACATACGACATAGGAATTCCATTTAACCATTTATATAAAATATTTTTACAAAAATGTAAATTTAAAGGCGAATTACACTTAAAAATTAACTTTTTAAAACCTAAAGTTTTGATATAAACCCCAAAGCAGAAAAACTCATTTCTTTCTTTTTTGATGCTATATTAATTTTACTAAAGTAACTATTTTGCCAATGCCAAAACTCTTTCTCGAAATATTTACCTATGTATTTCCCATCTACCTCACCGATCTCAACCATAAAGTTTAACTTTTTATAAAAGTGCTCAATTTTTGATATTTTTTGCCACTCTTCTTTGGACAAGTTATGATATAGATTATCCCAAGAAGGTGTTTCTTGTTCTTCTAAGGCTTTTCTAAGTGCTTGACCTGCCTCATTTCTTAGTTGTATATAATCTGGAGATGTATATTCTTGGATTAAGTCTAACGCCCTATTTTTTCTTTCTCTATTTGTTTCATGCATCACTATAAATAACGCAGACAACCCTGCACCAATTGCAGCACCTAACAAAGCTGCTCCAACACTGCCGGTTAAAGCCCCAATTATAGCTCCCCAAATACTTGTAAATGTAGTAAGTTCCATTAACTCTCCTTAATTTTACTAATAATTTAGTGGTAATATCTAAATAATAACCTCGATGTACTGATATAGCCTAATACTCCAATTATGTAAAAGTGCAAAAGATCATCACTGGTTGAAAGTCGTTTAATCTTCCCTGCTTTGCCTGTACTAGATTTAACTAAGTGGTCTGTCATAACCCGATATTTATCGGGTTATGCTCGCTATAACTTGATGAAAACTCCTCGCTCTCTGACAAAGGTCGACGATTTACCATTAAACGTCTCAACAACTGCTTGCCCTAAACATCTCCTAGACAAAACAAGAGACAAATAAACGCTTTTATGTAGTCCGTGGCGCAAAAATAATAATCGCCATACCAAGCAGCGCGACCGAGGCACCGATGATGTCCCACAATGTTGGCCGTATCCCATCAACGAACCACAGCCATAGTATGGCGACAAAAATATAAACGCCGCCATAAGCCGCATAAACCCGACCCGCAGCGGTTGGGTGCAGAGAAAGCAACCAAGCAAAGAGCGCCAAAGACACAGCAGCCGGCAGTAAAAGCCAAACCGACTTGCCCTCTTTTAACCAAAGATAAGGCAGATAACACCCGATTATCTCTGCCACTGCAGTAATAAAAAATAGCCCAAGTGTTTTTGCGTCTAACAACTCAACGTCCTCATTGTCTTTTTGGCCAACTTAGCACTGCATTGGACAATAGCACAAACATGCCCTATTGATATGATGTTCTTGAGCGATAAGAATGTTATCTTTATAGAGCAAATGAATCACCGCGAAAAAAAACATCGTCAATAAAAGAACGACTTGACCATGGCCATAATATTTGTGCTATCGTTGAGCTCCCAACCAACCAAAAGGACATAACAATGGAGAACTGGCATAATCTTAGTACACTGCTTGCTCGGCTCACCCTTGTTCCGCTTTTGGTGACAACACTCATCTCTACACCTTCATTCTTTTGGTGGCGCTCTTACTAGAGCGGCACAGGATCTTTGCATTCTTACGCTGCTGGAAGGTAGCTAAGACTGTGCTCTCATTATCTCCAGTAGCGATCGATTTATTAGGAGATAACACCATGAATACCAACCCAACTGCAGATACATCAGACATCATTTTAACCGGTGATAGAGCGACAGGCCCCTTACACCTTGGTCACTATATCGGCTCTTTAAAGCAGCGTGTCGCTTTGCAGCATGCTCACGACCAAACGATTCTGGTTGCAGACATGCAAGGCCTAACCGATAACGCCCACAACCCATCAAAGGTCTCCTCCAATATCATTAACGTAGTCGCCGATTATCTTGCGGTAGGCATCGACCCAAGTAAAACAACGATTTGCCTGCAGTCACAATTACCGGCATTGGCTGAGATAACCATGTATTACAGTAATCTTGTCACCATCGCGAGATTAGAGCGAAACCCTACCGTTAAAAGCGAGATACACAATAAAGGCTTTGAGCGTTCCATCCCCGCTGGCTTTTTGACTTACCCTATTTCTCAGGCAGCAGACATCACGGCTTTCAACGCCACTCTCGTTCCTGTTGGTGATGATCAATTACCCATGCTTGAACAAACCAATGAGATAGTAAGGAAAGTCAATTCACTCGCCGGAAAAGCCGTCCTCAACGAATGCCGCCCACTACTGAGCAAGGCATCACGCCTGCCGAGCACAGACGGTAAAAGTAAGATGTCGAAATCCATGGGTAATGCGATCAACCTAGGTGCTTCCCCTAAAGCAATCCGTGCGGCGGTGAAATCAATGTACACCGACCCAAATCACTTGAAAATTGAGGATCCTGGTTGTGTCGAAGGCAATGTTGTATTTACCTATCTTGATGCGTTTCATCCCGATTCAGATTACATCGCTCAATTAAAACGCCAATACCAAAACGGCGGTCTGGGGGATGGAACAACCAAGAAAATCTTAGAAGAATGTTTGCAAGAATTACTTCGACCAATCCGAGAGAAAAGAGCTGAACTACTCGCCGACAAAGCACAACTTATCGATGTATTGGCAAAAGGAAGCCAAGTATCTCGAGAAAAAACCCACAAGGTTCTGTTTGATATCAAAGAGGTTTTTGGACTGAATATCTTCTGAATAGTTCGGGCGTCGAGAGTCTCAAATCGAGCCATGTTTCTTGAAAAGCGAGACAGCAATAACCTTCAGGGGTCGGCGCCTCTCACACATCGCCGTATTGGTGACTGCGTATCTCCCTCGGCTGCCGACCCCATTTGACCGTCTACCACTATGTCACACTGTCTTTCACTATCGTTCAAAGCAAAAACCACCCGCGTGTAACAAAATGTAAAGCAACGTAAAAACGTGAACATTATTGTTATGAGTTGGACTAATCTAGCGTTATTCATTCAACAAGAGTTTAAGGATCACCCATGAAAAAAACACTGCTTTTGACCGTGTTAGCCACCGCATTTTGCGCGCCTGTATTTGCGGCAAGTAATAATCAAAACGGCCAGCCGCCCCGTCCGCCTTCCTTTTCAGACATCGACAGCAACGGTGACGGTGTGATCAGCAAAGATGAAGCCAAAGGCCCGTTAGCACACGACTTTGACCAAGCTGATACAAACGGCGATGGTGAATTAACCCAAACTGAGCTCGATACCTTTATGCAAAGCCACCAGCCACCGCAAGGCGGCCAAGGCCCAGCCAACTAATCACTCAGCGTCTCATTGAAGTGACGAACGATTAGCCTTAGGGAATGAAAAGAAAAAACGCACTCAAGGGTGCGTTTTTTTATGTCACAGGCAATCGAGTAAAGCATTAAACCTTGGCGATTGCGGGCAACTGAGCCAGTTTAATGGCTTCAATAAAACAGCCAAGCGCATCGGCCACATCACCGACATTCACGTTCTCATCAGGGTGATGACTAATACCTCTATCACAGCGGATGAACAACATGCCGATGTCAGTCAGCTTGGCGATGGCTAAACCGTCATGGCCGGCACCACTTGGCATGGTAGAAGGGAGCACACCAAGGTGGCGTTGTACCGCTTGTTTCCATAAAGTTTGCAAGGAATCAGAACAAGGCGCAGCACTGGCCTCATAAAGCAAATCATGATTTAAGCTCAAATGGCGATTCTGCGCTAATTGCTCAAGTTTGACGATCAAACTGTGGCAACACCCCTCAAGTTGAGCCTGAGATTGACTGCGAATATCCAATGTAAAAGATACCTCACCGGCAATCACATTCACCGCCCCACCTTGTACATGACATTTACCTACGGTCGCGACAATGTTGTGTTCGATGGCAAAGGCTTCTATCACACTGACCATTTCAGCAAAGCCGCACAACGCATCTTGGCGCAAGGCCATCGGCACCGTGCCTGCATGGCCGGCCATACCACGAACTTCAAATTGGTAACGCTTGGCACCCGCAATGGCACTGACCACGCCAACGGAAGATTGCTGTGCTTCAAGTACTGGTCCTTGCTCTATGTGCGCTTCCAAATAGCCGCCCACGTCTTCAGGTCGGTAAGCATCTGTCCCCGCTTTATTTGGATCCAACCCAAACGTCAACATGGCTTCTGCCATCGAGATTTGCTGACTATCGCGAATATCAAGCCATTTGGGATCAAAACACCCCGCCACTCCGCTTGAGCCAATCAAGGTAGTATTAAAACGCGTGCCTTCTTCGTCGGCAAAGGCAAGCACATCGACATCAAAAGGTAAATCTATATCTTTGAGCTGTGCCAATGCTTCGATCGCCAATAACACACCTAGTGTACCGTCATATTTACCGGCATTGGTGACAGTGTCACTATGAGAGCCGATCAATAAACGCTTTTGCGTCGGCTGAGAAGAGACTTTGCGACCGCGCACATTGCCGACCGAATCTTGCCACGCTTCTAACCCCGCTTCTTGCATCCAGGTCATCAGTTGCTGATTGGCGAGCGCGTGCTGCTCGGAAAGATACACCCGCTCAACACCACTAGACAGGCTGCTTATTTTGGCTAAGGTTTCTATTTGCTGCATGATCACTGCAGCGCGACTGTCCATTGTCGTCATTGCGTTCCCTTATTGATAAAATGCCATCGCGGCCACCACCGCTTGACCGGCGTTTACACGGGCTTTTTTCGCCAATAAAATCGACTCGAGCGCCGCCAATGTCGACAACACACATTCTTGCCTTGCGTTGTAACCCATAGTACCAATACGCCATATTTTGCCGTGTAGCGGACCAAACGAAGTGCCAATTTCAATGCCAAAGCGCAAAAGCAGCTCTTGGCGCACTTCATCGCCATTGACCTCTTTGGGAATATACACCCCGACCACGTTATTCATTTTGGTCGTTTGATCGCCAAACAGCTCCAGCCCCATCGCCTGTAAACCCGACGCCATAGCAAGACCCGCCTGCTTGTGGCGAGCAATTACATTGTCAGCGCCTTCTTCTAAAAACAAACGCGCACATTCACGCGCCGCGTACAACATGGTGGTCGCTTCGGTATGGTGGTTTAAACGCTCAGGGCCCCAGTAATCCATAATCATGGCTAAATCAAAATAGTTCGAGCGAATGATCTCGCCTTGGCCTTCACTGTGGTGATCGGCTTTGATCCCGGCTTCGATGTGTTTACGCTGGTTAATCACCTCAGCGCAGCGATCGCTCAGCGTGACAGGCGCACTGCCGGACGGCCCGCCCAAACACTTTTGCAAGCCTGCAGAAACGGCGTCTAAATGCCATTCATCGACCAATAACTCATTACCGGCAATCGACGCAGTGGCATCACAGTAAAACAGTACATCGTATTGCTGACACAATTCACCTAATTCCTTAAGCGGCTGATTCATGGTCGTCGATGTATCGCCCTGAACCGTCGCCAGCATCTTAGGTTTGAAGGACTTGATCGCCTCTTCAACTTGCTCAGGTTGGCATACTTCTCCCCATGGCACTTCAATGGTTTGAACTTTGGCGCCAATGCGCTGAGCAATTTCACACAATAAGTGACCAAAACGGCCTATCACAGGAATCAACACTTTGTCGCCTGGTTGCAGCACGGAGACCAGTACCGCTTCAATCCCAGAGCGCGCCGTACCATCCACCAATAAGGTTTGTTGATTGTCGGTAGCAAATACGCCGCGATACAAAGATTGTACTTGATTCATATAGCCGGTCATCACCGGATCGTATTGACCAATCAGCGCCGAAGACATGGCTTGATGCACTCGCGGATAGGCATTGATTGGCCCTGGCCCCATCAATAGGCGTTGCGGGGGGTTAAGGGTTTCAAATAAAGTATGCTTAGACATTTTGTTCTCCTAAATAGGTTGCGCCATCACTGCGCGGGTCGGTCGCGGCACTGGCTTGCCCTTGTGGCGATAACACAATCGCGCCAGCGTGACCCATGAGTTCGTTGTGATCGTCGACTTGGTCAAGTTCGTGGCCCCGTTGCGATAACTCGCGTTGATAACGGTCGAATAACCCTTGCTCAAGTCTGAGTGAGTGTGTGTCACTACCCCATGTACGGCCCAAGAGCCAACGCGGTGCAGAAATGGCTTCTTCCAATGAAAAATGTTGATACAGGTAACGGCTAAATAAGCACGCTTGGGTTTGCGGCTGGCCTTCACCGCCCATGGTGCCATAAACAATACGACGGCCATCGCGCAAATCCGCATAAGCGGGGTTTAAGGTGTGAAACGGTTTTTTATTGGCCGCCAACACATTGTGGTGATTTGGATCTAGTGAAAAGCTCTTACCGCGACAGTTCCACAATACCCCCGTGTCCCCTGCCACTACGCCAGAGCCAAACTCCCAATACACCGACTGAATAAAGCTCACCATCACGCCTTGCGTATCGCAAGCCCCCATCCAAATGGTATCGCCGGGTTTAGCCACATGTGGCCAAGCTAAGGCTTTATCGAGCTCAATGGCCTCAACACCTTGTGTAATCCGTTTGGGATCAAGCAGGCTTTGTGAGGTGACGGACATGGCATTTGGGTCAGTGATATAGCGATCGCGGGTCAGAAACGCCTGCTTGGTCGCTTCGACCAATAAATGGATGTGGTCGAGCTCGCCTTTCGCTTGCTGGGCCAATTGATCGTAAATCGCTAAAATCGTTAACGAAGCAACCCCTTGAGTCGGCGCCGGTAAGTTGTAGAGCTGACCTTGGCTGATTTCCACGCTTAACGGCTGACAATACTCGGCTTCAAAGGCGTGAAAATCGTCAAGCGTGAGCGGACTGCCTTGCGCTTGCAAGCCTTTGACCATTCGCTCAGCCAGGTCGCCGCGATAAAAATCGTCCAACCCGCGCTCCGCCAATTGTTGCAAGGTATTGGCCAAATTGGAGTTGGTCAAGATATCGCCAACTTGGAGCGCACGTCCACTGGGTAAATAATGGCGCTGAAAAGACGCCAGTTCCGATAGGCGTGAGTACGTTTTTTCACTGGCATTGACCAGGCTTTGCGTCACGTCAATACCTTGGCTAGCGGCTTCAATCGCCGGCGCAAATAGCTCGGCCAGTGATTGTGAACCCGGTAAGTAGTCGAGCGCTTTTTGCCAGCCCGACACCGTACCCGCCATGGTCAATGCCGCTGCGCCGCCGCTGTCTGGCAACTCTGATTGGCGCGCATAAGTCGCTAAATCAACGTTTTTACTGGCACGGCCACAAGCATCAATGGCCACAGGAGCTTGGCCTGGCTTAGAAATCAGCCAAAAACCATCGCCGCCTAAGCCATTCATGTGTGGGTATTGCACCGCGATCATCGCCGCGGCCGCCACCATGGCTTCACAGGCATTACCGCCGCGATCGAGAACCGCTTGCCCGGCTTGAGCGGCTTTAAAATGCGGTGCTGTAAACGCGCTTTGCATGGTCATATTCCCTTCTCCATCATACTCGCCAGCGCTAATAAGCCCGTTTCTTGATATTTATCGCCTAGTAAAGAGAAGCCGCAAGGCCCTTCCGCCAAACCGGCCAATGGAATGTGCAGCTGTGGCAAGCCAGACAAACCGGCAATACTGGTTAATCCCATCAAATACGAGCGATAGTTCGCCAGCTCTGCCGCTGGCATATCAAGAGGTGGCGGCCCTGATGGAGTGGTCGGTAACAGCCAAAAACACTGGTTATCTTGCAGTTGCGACATCAATAAACGAGAAAATTGTTGTTGCTTGGCCACCCCTTGCTGATACTGCTCTGCGCTGATTTCGAGTGCCCAAGTCGCGCGCTCGGCGATCGCCGGATCAAGCGATGTGATGTGCTTTTGTAACCACTCGCCATGCAGCTGTGCAATTTCGTAACCTTGTACGGTGCGAAACACATCACTAAGCTCCGCCAACTGGATGTGGTTCTCAGCGAGCCAATCTCCTTCGACCAAGGCCACCTGAGCATTAAGGCAATACTGCTGAATCGCCGCTAAACGGGGCTTGCTAAGCAGGGATAAGCATTGTTTATCCAGGTAAAGGTGAGTACAGGGCTTTGAATCCGCCGCTTTGGCCCCTAACCCATTCCACACCGTGGTCAAGGTCTCCAAGTTGGCGGCAAGGACCCCAGCGGTATCAAAACTTTTCGCTAATTCAAAGCAATGCGCTAAACTCAGTGCGCCCAGTGTCGGCCGCAAACCGAACAAGCCACAATAACTTGCCGGGACTCGCACCGACCCGCCCGTGTCGGTGCCCAGTGAAAAATCCACCTCACCTCTGGCCACCGCCACCGCACTGCCACTCGACGAACCGCCGGGGATACAGTGCGGCGCAGCGGGATTGACCGGCGTGCCATAGTGGCAATTCTGACCGTTTAGACTATAGGCCAACTCATCAGTTTGGACTCGACCCAAACATTCTGCGCCTAAACTCAAACAGCGTTCGATCAAAGGGGATGTGGCCACAGCCGGTAAATGGGTGGTAAGCCATGTCGGATTACCCGCGCCGGTTACAAAGCCTTCAACATCAAAAAGATCTTTAAAAACAAATTGATAACCGGTAAGAATTCCTTGTCCTGTCGGGCCTAAATACTGCGGCCCTTGAGCACAATAGACACTGGTGTCTTGTATTGTCATCATCGATTTCATCCTTGAACTCCTCACCTTGTTAATCAGGCTGTTGATTTCTCTGTTTCGCTTTGTTGTGACGCATAGCGATTGGCCAAAATGGCACAATAGAAAATCTGAATCGGGTGATAAAGCATAATGGGCAGTAAAATCATGCCTAAATTCGGATCACTGCCGAAAATCGCACTCGCCATCGGCACACCGGCGGCCAAGGTTTTTTTGGTACCACAGAAGACAGCCGCAACCTCATTCTCGCGTTCAAATCCGGTGCGGCGTGCCAACCACTGAATAAAGTGCACCATAATCAACAAGGTTACGGTGGCAATGGCGGCGGCTAACAGCAACATACCCACGGAGAACTCACTCCAAATGCCATTGGCAACCGAATCACAAAAGGCGTTATAGACAATCATTAAAATGACCACTTTATCAACTTTGTTGACGATCGCTTTGTGACGAGTAATAAAATCATTAAGCAGCGGACGCAACAATTGTCCCACTACCATCGGGATCAACAGCAACTTGGCGATACTGACGATCGAGGCCATCAAATTCATTTCAACGCCTTCGACACCCATGAAAAGTTGAATCAATAATGGGGTGACGAACACGCCTAATACACTGGAAAGCGACGCATTAAAAATTGCGCCAGGGACATTGCCTTTGCCAACACTGGTCATGGCAACCGACGAAGAGATGGTACTTGGCAAGGCAAATAGATAGCAAAAACCGAACGCCAACGCCGCTGGCATGGTCGCCAACATGGCGTCGCCAAACACCAGCCACAATACAGGATACAAACCATAAGTGGCGACTTGAATGAAGACGTGTAAACGCCAGTTGCTCATACCGGCTTTAATGGCACTCGGCGACAAGCCCAAACCATGCAGAAAGAAGACCAAGGCCACACCCAAACCGGTCACTTGATCCAGGTGCAATAACCCACCACTTTTGCCCACTGAGTCACTAAAGGTCGCCAACGCAATCGCGACCACCATCCCCACCAGGAACCATTCTTTTTTGAGCTTATTCATTATTGTCATTGATTGTCACTTCTCGTTTATAAAAATACTTCATTGTTGATACTACTTTGTTTTCTTTTGATAATCTGTAGTTAAAGTGGGATTTTTACTTATGGCTAGGATTCTAACTCATTGATCATTTGATAACTTTCACGGTTCGATGCCGTGACCTTTGCCGAGTCACTTTGATTTAATTGATACACCTGATTGACCAAGTGCGCCACCAAACTCATCGGCGCCGCATAACTGTCTAATGGCCCTTGGCTATTGAGCTCACACACCAAACAATGACGCACGTCTGAATGGTATTTTTGCCCGGATTGATCGGTAATTAAAATGCAATGAGTATGAGACAATGCCTGCATAAGCTGAGCAAACTGTGCCGTTCTGCGGCGAAATCCAAACACCACCACAACGTCATCAGACTGGATGTCGGCAATTTCTTCCCCTAAGGTTTGCCCTGGCGTTGGCAGTAACATCACCGAGCGCCGGCATTGCAACAACTGCTGACGACAATGAAGTGCTAAAACATAATTATTGCGAAAACCAATCACTTTTACTCGCTTTGCG
Source organism: Vibrio sp. HB236076 (assembly GCF_040957575.1). Classification (NCBI taxonomy): domain Bacteria; kingdom Pseudomonadati; phylum Pseudomonadota; class Gammaproteobacteria; order Vibrionales; family Vibrionaceae; genus Vibrio; species Vibrio sp. HB236076. The sequence goes on along the minus strand of NZ_CP162602.1, from coordinate 601,799 downwards.
TTGGCAATTCTTGTCACCGCTTGCGAAAAGTCTTCGCTGTTGATCGGGGTCGACAAACGTTCAATAGAAGCCAACTCATCTTGTAGGTATCCCTCTTCTATGGCTTGCGTGATCATAGGGGTACCCGACTCACGTTCGTGCAATAATTCATTACGCAGTGCCAAATGATCTTGATAACCTAACTTGCGAATAAAACGACTGATGCTGGTTTTAGACACCTGACACGCATCGGCAATTTCCGCGGTTGACAAGATCAAAACTTTTTCTGGATGAAACTGTAAGTAATCGGCAACTTTGCGATCACTTTCCGTCAATTTATCGTAAAAGCGCGTAATGCGTTGACTGAGTGAGTCAGATAACACCATTGGGTTTCCTCGCGTTAAATCACGGCAGACAAAAAGCTTTGCAGCTCAGGGGTTTTCGGTTGAGAAAACACCGCTTGGCTTTCACCGCTTTCCCAAACCTTGCCTTGGTTCATAAACACCACTCTATCCCCGACATCGCGAGCAAAGTTCATTTCGTGGGTGACCAAAATTAACGTCATGCCTTCTTGCTTGAGTTGCTCAAGCACTTTCAACACCTCGCCGACCAATTCCGGATCAAGCGCCGAGGTGATCTCGTCACACAACAAGACTTTGGGGTTCATTGCCAAAGAACGCGCAATCGCCACCCGCTGCTGCTGCCCGCCAGACAGGTTGCTGGGATAGGCGTCAAATTTATCTGCCAAACCCACTTTTTCCAGTAACGCTTTGGCCTGCTTTTGACATTCTGGCTCTGAGTGTTTTAACACCAACTTTGGCGCCAGCATGACATTTTCACCCACCGTCATATGGGGGAATAAATTAAAGCTTTGAAACACCATACCGACACTGCGACTGAGGATTCTCAGTTTGTAATCATCGTCTTCAACCGCTTGATTATCGACAATGATCGCCCCTTTTTGATACGCTTCTAAGCCGTTTAAACAACGCAGCAAGGTGCTTTTTCCCGAGCCACTGCGTCCGATGATCGACACCACCTCACCCGCTTCAATTTTAAGATCAATGCCTTTGAGAACGTGATGGTCGCCATAGTACTTATGGACTTGTTCAATACTAACGAGTGACATTGTTTTTCATCTCCAAATGACGAGCTAACACAGAAAGTGGAAAGCAGATTACAAAGTACAGTAACGCCACGAGGGCAAAGACTTTAAAAGGTTGAAAAGTGGCATTGTTAAGCATGGTGCCGGCTTTGGTCAGTTCGACAAAACCGATGATCGACGCCAACGCGGTGCCCTTGACGATTTGCACAGAAAAACCGACGGTTGGCGCAATGGCAATTTTCATCGCTTGTGGAAAGATAATGTAGCGCATGGTCTGTCCGTAGGTGAACCCCAGGGTACGACACGCTTCCCACTGTCCCTTTGGCAACGCCTCGATACACCCTCGCCAAATATCGTGGAAAAAAGCACTACTAAACAAGGTTAACGCCAAGATGGCCGCCGTCCATGCACTGACGTCGAGACCGACTAAAGACAAACCAAAAAATGCCAAAAACAATTGCATTAACAAAGGCGTGCCTTGAAAAATCTCAACATAAAGTTTAATGATTGGGGTAAATATTTTGTATTTGGTATTGCGTAATAAGGTTAAAATCACACCGAGCAAACCGCCGCCAATAAAGGCGATTAACGAGAGTAAAATCGTCCATCTTGCGGCTAACAATAACCCTTTTAAAATATCCCAATCGCTAAATTGCATCATAACTCAGACTTCCTATAACGAAGGGTTTTTAAATAATCGTTTCGCACTCAATGC